>CBFDEG010000053.1:0-16419 GCA_965603765.1 uncultured bacterium
AATGTATAGTCCGGCCCGCCCTGGGACTTTATAAAATCAACAATACCTCCTGTCTCCTCCCCGCTGACATACGCGCCGTGTATCCTTCTTATTTTCTTGCCGGGGCTGGCGAATAACATGTCGCCCTTTCCAAGAAGCTGGTCCGCCCCGTAAGTATCGAGTATTATCCTTGAGTCCATCTTTGACGATACCTGGAAAGAAATCCTCGAAGGAAAATTCGCCTTGATTATGCCGGTTATGACATCAACTGACGGACGCTGTGTAGCAATAACAAGATGTATACCTGCCGCCCTTGCCATACCCGCAAGCCTTGCTATCGAGTCCTCCACATCACGCTTGGATGCAAACATAAGGTCTGCCAGTTCATCTATAAATATAACAATATACGGAAGCGGCTCTACAGCACTTTCCGCACTACTGTCTGTGTCCGCCTTAGTAGCAGCTGCCCTGACCTTCTTGTTATAGGCATCTATGCTCCTCACACCTGATTTGGCAAGCAGTCTGTAGCGCCGTTCCATCTCAAACACCATCTTCTTAAGCGCATGAGATGCCTCCTTTGGAAGGGTTATAACAGGCATAAGCAGGTGAGGTATCTCCTCGTATACCGAAAGCTCCAGCATCTTCGGATCTATCATCAGCATCTTTACCTCTTTCGGGGTCGCCTTATAAAGCAGGCTGAGCACTATGCTGTTCAGACCAACGCTCTTGCCGGAGCCCGTGGCCCCCGCTATCAGAAGGTGCGGCATCTTGCTAAGGTCTGTCACAACAGGGGTGCCGAAAATATCTTTACCAAGCGCAAGGGTAAGTTTTGAACCATCCCTGTAAAATACCTCGTTAGCTATAATATCTTTGAGAAATACAGCGTCCCTGTCTTTATTGGGGACCTCAATACCGAGCGTTGACCTGCCGTGTATCGGCGAGATCCTTATGCTGATCGCTCGAAGCGCCATGGCAAGGTCATCCGCAAGAGAGACCACCTTGCTTATCTTTATCCCCGGCGCCAGCTCAAACTCGAACATAGTGACAATGGGACCCGGAGAAACATGTGTCACCTTGCCTTCAATTGAATAATCAAGGAGCTTCTTCTCAAGCAGTTCCGAACGCTGCAGAAGCTCATCTTTTGAGGGCATTGTCATTGACTCGGGAGGGTCGGTCAAAAAATCTATCGATGGCAGTTCATACCCGTCAGCTGACTTCGGCCTCGGCCTTACCGCCTTTTTCGCCTTCGGTCTTGTTTTTATTTCCGGCGGCAAAAGCGGAAGCGGCTCCTGCCGGGGTTCTTTATATTCAACTTCAACAGTAATTTCATCATCTTCATATTCATCTTCAACTTCTTCTTCATCCCGGCGCGCCTGCCGTCTCTCCCGCCTCTTTGCCTTAAGAACGGCAAAGGCCTTTGCGGCAAGGGCTGCCTTTGTCCTCAATCCGGCAGCCAGACTGACAACCGAAAATTGAAAAAGATACATAAGACTGACAAGCACAAATGACATAAAAAGAAGGAATGACCCTGTATTTGAAATAGCAGGCAGGGTAAAGTGCAGGGCGGCAATGCCCACTGTCCCGCCAGTGTCCCCGCCAAAGGAAAGAGCAATAAATGACGCACTCGCCAATATAAGCACGATTACGGCAGCGGCAATCACAATGCGTCTGCGTTCAGCGGTCTTGCCCGCCACCTTTCGGGCACCGTAATAAAAAAGAATAAGCGGAAGGATGTATGACGCATGGCCCACGGCCTGAAATAAAAGGTCTGAAAGGTTCGCACCGAATGACCCGAGAAGGTTGTTCAGCTCACTGCTCTGCGTAGTAAATGACCGGTCCCAGGGGTTGCGTGTAACAAGACTGAGTGTTATCGCAATACCCGCGAGGATGGCCAGCAGCCCCGCGATCTCATTTTTTATCCTGCTGCCCCTGTCCATATCGCTACTATGATAACAAAAGCAATTAAAAAACGATAATACGCAAACGGCCTGAGAGAGAATTTCTCAAGAAAGATAATTAAATATTTAATGGCAGCATAACCCGATATTGCCGCAATAACGATCCCGGTGATCAAAACATCTATCTCCAGCCCGTCAGCGGCCATGAGCCCCCGTGCCTCAAGAAGGCTTGCCCCTGCAACCACAGGAGTTCCAAGCAAGAAAGAAAACCGTGCGGCATCAGCCCGCCTAAGCCCCTTTGTAAGTCCGGCAACAATGGTAATGCCTGAGCGTGACACCCCCGGTATAAGCGCGAATGCCTGGGCAATACCGATAAAAAAAGCGGATGCAAAGCCGATGCTCTCCATCCCGGCGCGCCCGGTCTTTGCATAGTTCTTCTCAGAGAATATCATAAAAACAGATACAAGACAGAGCGTGAATGCGATAAGAAGAGGGTTTCTGTTGTTAGCGATCAGGTCGCGGAACAGAAGCCCTACGACTGCCGCCGGTATAGAGCCGAGCGCTATCTTCCAGATCATACCATCCTTCCGGGGTATGCCCTTGAGAAGCTCTATCCAGTCCTTCCTGAAATAGACAAGAAGCGCCATCAATGTGCCGAAGTGGAGGGCAACATCAAAACTGAGCGTATTAACGATCCCCTCCCACTTGAAAAACCAGGGGAAAAGTATGAGATGCGCTGAACTGCTGACAGGGAGAAACTCTGTAAGTCCCTGTATGATTCCAAGAATTATCGCTTCGAGCATATTTAGAAGTATACAGGAAAAAGGGGCAAAGGGGCAAAGGGGTAGAGTGGGTGAAAGGTTTTTTACTTTGACACTTTGCTACTCTGTGCCTTTGCCCCTTTTTCTGTTATACTTCCATACAAATGTCAAAAAGCCCTGCAAATACCCCGAAAACTGCCAAAGAAAAGAAGCGCAGTCACATCCGATACCTCGGACTGGCAAGCACTATCGGCATAAACCTTGTGGTATCAACATTCGTCGGGTTCGGGCTGGGCTACTGGCTGATCGATAAATATCTCGGCACATTCCCGTGGTTCACGGCGATCATGACCTTAATGGGCATCATCTCCGGATTTATGTACCTGGTCAGGCTGGCGAAAAGCGCGGGGGAGGATAATGAGGATTAAATGGAAATACTAAAACTCGTATTTAAAAAAAGCATATTTATCATTATTCCGGCAATCGTACTTGCCGCGATTTTCATTGCGGACAAAAAGGTGCTGCCCGGCATTTTCGCGGGCTGGCTGTTCGGCATACTAAATCTGCGCCAGCTCTCAAGAAATGTTGAAGGCGCTATCGGCTCGGAAAGAATAACCTTCAAACTCATATTCCTGAGCATGATACGTCTGATGATGCTGTTTGCCGCAATATTTGCACTTATCTACTTTAAAACTGTTAATATATTCGGCCTGCTCTTCGGGTTCACTGTTGTATTCATACTCATACTCACCGAAGGCGCCAGGGTCAGTAAGTCTCAGTAATATAAAGGAGTTATTTAATTAATGAAAAGATACCGCTCACTTACCACAATGAAAAAAAGGCTCATCGAATTGATCATTGAGCGCACATTTAAATTTACAGACAAGCCGACCTTTAAACTGGCATCAGGCAATATGAGCAGTTTTTATTTTAACTGCAAACCGACCACCCTCAATGCAGAGGGCATGTACCTGACCGGCAACCTTTTATATGACCTTATAAAGAGCAAAAAAAGCTGGAAAGCCAAAGGGATCGGAGGCCTTACGCTCGGAGCTGACCCGCTCTCAAATGCGATCGCCTATACCTATTATATTAAGGGCGAACCCATGGAAGCCTTTGTTGTACGGAAAGAGCCGAAAAAACACGGAACCATGCTCTGGGTTGAGGGCAATGTAAAGGAAGGCGATAAGGTTGTCATCACAGAAGATGTTATCACAACCGGCGGCTCCACCATAAAGGCAATCGACCGTGCCCGAAAGAGCGGCCTGAAAGTTCTCGGGGTAGTTGTCCTTATTGACCGGCAGGAAGGCGGAAGGCAGGCGATCGAAAAACTCGGGGTTCCGGTCCTCACCCTTTTGACAAAAGAAGAAATATTTAATACTTACAAAAAATTGGGCACCGGCATTTGACAGGCCCTGCTGTTTCATCTAAAACAGGCCCGGTCTCGGGATCGACCATTTACCGGCAACACAGCCTGAATTGACAAACGCATGGTCAAACCCAAAGTAAGTGCTTGTTTTTACAATAAAAATAATTTAAATGAGTACATTAATATTTTTTATTTGACGTTAAAATCTGATATATACTAATATGTTAAACCGATTTTTATTCTGTAAAGACCTTATTTTCTAGTAAGCCCTGTCAAAACAGGATCATTGATTATTCGTTACTAATTAGCAAATTTTCCCTGCAGAAAGAGGGAAAAAGAAAAAAGGAGGTTTAAATGTCCGGAAAGTACAAAACACCAATGTTGGACGAGTTGGAAAAAGGACCGTGGCCGAGTTTTGTCACGGAGATCAAGAAAGCCAGAAACACCAGTGCAATGCCTGAAATGGCTGATGATGAGTTAGGTCAGCTTGAAAAATCATTTCAGACCAAACGCGGTTACTGGAAACATGGCGGAATCGTCGGAGTTCTCGGATATGGATCAGGTGTTATCGGAAGATATTCATCCTTACCTGAAGAGTTCCCCGGAGTTGCACACTTTCATACTTACAGAATTAACCAGCCGAGCGGATTCTTCTATACCTCAGCAGCTTTAAGAGAGATCATGGACATATGGGACAAATACGGCAGCGGACTCACAAACCTTCATGGTTCTACCGGTGACCTTGTCCTTCTTGGAACAACAACAGCGGCCCTTGAGCCTCTGTTTGCTGAATACTCATCTCGCGGATGGGATCTTGGTGGTTCCGGTTCAGCAATGAGAACTCCCAGCTGCTGTGTTGGTATGGCACGCTGTGAGTGGGCAAACATTGACGCAATGGGAATCTGTAACCACATGACACAGCATTTTCAGGATGAGCTTCACAGGCCTGCATTCCCTTACAAGTTCAAGATCAAGGTTTCAGGCTGTGCATGTGACTGTGTTGCAGCTATTGCCCGTGCCGACATGTCAGTTATCGGTACTTGGAAAGGCGACATCAGAATAGACCAGGCAGAAGTAAAGAATTATGCTGCAAGCATGGACATCCAGCAAGAGATCGTTGAGATGTGTCCGACAAAATGTATAACATTTGACGGTTCATCGCTTTCTATAAACAATGAACAGTGCTCAAGGTGCATGCATTGTATATCAAAGATGACAAAGGCCCTCAGGCCCGGCACAGAAAAAGGCGCAACCATCCTTGTAGGAAGTAAAGCTCCTATCGTTGTTGGTTCTCTCATTTCATGGGTCCTCGTACCTTTCATTAAATGTGACGATGAGGACTTTGCATTATTAACTGAACTCACCGAGAACATCATTGAATGGTGGGATGATAACGCAAAACCGAGGGAAAGACTTGGTGAGCTTATCGAAGTAAAAGGCATGAGGCCTCTTCTTGAAGCAATAGGCGTTGACCCTCAGCCTCAGCAGGTAAAAGAACCAAGGAAAGATCCTTTCTTCTTCTGGTCTGAAAGCGACTTTGAAAAATAAAACAAATTAAATTAATTATAGATAAAGGAGGGTTTTTAAATGTCAGATTTACCAGAAAGACAAACAGATATTGGACCACCACACTTTGAGAAATTTTTACCGCCTGTGATCAAAGAAAATTACGGCAAATGGAAATATCATGAGGTTCTGACACCGGGAACTATGGTACATGTATCCGAGAGCGGTGCCAAGATACATACAGTAAGGGTTGCCTCTCCAAGGCTTTTAAGCACAGAGACCATCCGTGAATTATGTGACTTTGCAGAAAAACATTGCGACGGATACCTTCGTTTCACCACAAGGAACAACGTTGAGTTCCTCGTATCTGACGAGAGCAAGGTTGCAACACTTGTAGATGAACTCAAAGCAAAGAACTACATGATCGGCGGTATCGGTCCCCGGATAAGTAACATTATCCATACACAGGGCTGGGTACATTGTCATGGCGCATGTACAGATGCATCAGGTCTTGTTAAGGCCATCATGGACGAACTCCATGAGTACTTCACAACAAAATCACTTCCTAACAAGGTAAGACTCGCTGTTGCATGCTGTGTTAATATGTGCGGCGCTGTTCACGTATCAGACATAGCTGTTGTTGCTGTGCACAGAAAGATCCCGACGATCGACAATGAGAACGTAGGAAAACTCTGTGAGATCCCGACTGTTATTGGATCCTGCCCGACTTCAGCTATCAGGCCGAACCCGAAGGAAAAAACAGTTACTATCAATGAAGAAAAATGTATGTATTGCGGTAACTGCTTTACAGTATGTCCTCCGATCGACATTCACAAGCCTGAGGACGATGGTGTTGCTATCGTTGTCGGCGGTAAGATCGGCAGCTTGAGAACTTCTCCGAAATTCTCCAAACTGGCAATTCCTTTCTTCTACAATGAGCCTCCAAGATGGCCGAAGGTTGTTGATGCTATCAAGAACATTCTTGATGTTTACGCAGCAAACGCCAAAAAGCATGAGAGAGTCGGCGAATGGGTAGAGAGAATCGGATGGGAAGATTTCTTCAAACTGACTGGTATTGATTTCACATTCCAGCACATTGATGACTTCACATTCATGAGAGACACAATGAGATCATCTGCTGCATTTAAGTACTAAGAATAAATGAGAAGGCAGGCAAATCCTTGAAACAAAGGATGCCTGCCCTCTTTTTTAGCTGTTCTAAAATATGCTTGACAAATTGTCAGGCAAAAGTTAGTTTATTCTTAAAATAACTATCTAAAAAAGAGGTGATACAATGGACGATCAAGCACTCCAGGATGAAATATATGCCTACATGGAAAAGATGAAGGGCAAAAAGAAGTTAAAAGAAAAAGATGTTATCAAAAAGATCATGGCTGACCATGAAGGGATGGAAAAACTTACTGTCAGAGACGCTCTCAGAGCAATGATCAATGTAGGAAAGCTTATGTATGCATACGGCGGCGGAGCAAGCTCTGTTGAGATTCCCAGTGAAGAATATCTCAGAGAAAAAGGCTTAATAAAGTAACAACTTTTCAGGGATCAGGGGCCAGCCCCATTAAATGGAGCGGCCCTGATCCTGAACTTTAATCATATTAATTACCACTCCCTTCCATATGTCTAATACACCAATTCCAGCAATAATCGTTTCCGGACTCAGGGGCGGCGGCGGAAAGACCATTACAGCGCTATCGCTTACAGCTCTTCTGAAAACAAACAATTACAATGTGACCTGCTTTAAAAAAGGTCCCGACTATATTGATGCCGGCTGGCTCGCAAAGGCATCCGGAAGGCACTGCTACAACCTCGATACATTCATGATGACCCCGGAGCAGGCGCTCCGCTCTTATATTGAACATTCTTCAGAAGCGGATATAACAGTGATCGAAGGCAACAGGGGACTCTTTGACGGTGTTGACCATAAAGGGACATACAGCACAGCAGAGCTTGCAAAATTACTGCAAATTCCCGTGATCATTACCGTGGACTGTACAAAAACGACAAACACAATAGCCGCGCTTGTACTCGGCTGTCAAACCATGGACCCGGAAGTGCAGATCGGCGGCATTGTACTTAACCGTATCGCAACATCAAGACAGGAATCTGTCATACGCCGAGCCATTGAAGAAAGATGCGGACTGCCCGTGGTCGGCGCCATCCCGAGATTAAAAAATGACCCGTTCCCGGAAAGACATATGGGACTGACCCCGTTCCAGGAACACAAAGGCATTGAAGAGTCGATCTCAGCAGTTGGTGAATTAGGAACTAACTATCTCGACCTTTACGCTATCCTTGCGATAGCCAAAACCTCAGGACCTTTATCTGCCAATCACCCCGAATCTGAACACCCATCACCTATCACCCCTCGCCCCTCACCTCAAATAGGCATAATACGAGACTCCGCGTTCCAGTTCTATTATCAGGAGAACCTTGAAGAGCTCGAAAAAAGGGGCGCTGAAATTATTGAAGTGAGCCCGTTAAAAGAAAAAGCCCTGCCTGACATTGATGCTCTTTATATCGGCGGGGGCTTCCCGGAAACCCACGCTATAGCATTGGCAGACAACATTGAGTTCAGACGATCTCTTTGCACTGAAATAGAAAAAGGACTGCCTGTATATGCCGAATGCGGGGGCCTGATGTATCTGGGAGAAAGCATCACTCTCGAAAACAAAACTTATCCCATGGTAGGCATATTTCCCATAAAGTTCGGGATGCGGAAAAAACCGAACGCGCATGGCTATACAATTGTAGAGGCCGGAACGAACAATCCTTATTTCAGAGAAGGCACAATACTTAAAGGCCACGAATTTCATTATTCGGAAGTGCTCAGCATCAATGAAAAAAACCTGCAGATGGGCTTTACGAACAAACGGGGAAGGGGCATCATTGATAATAAGGACGGAATATGTTACAAAAACGTACTGGCAGCATACACCCATCTGCACGCAGTCGGTTCCCCGGAATGGGCAGATGGTATAATTAAATGTGCTGTCAGATATAAAAACTCATAGGAATAAACAATGGCAAGACCGAAACCTTTACAATGTCCGTATTGTGACAACTTCTTAAGACGCCCGGTAAACATAAACATTAAGTCCATCGATGTAAGCGGTGGGATCTGTCCCTGCGGCGCAGTATATGTCCTTGATGAAACCGGCCACGCAATGGGAGAGATTTTTATGGATGCCCTGACCCTGGCATGCAGGGGTGACCTTGACAAGTCCCTTACACTGAACCCCGAAGATTATGAATCAATAGATTATGATTATGACATGCATGCCAATACCATAGGCAGAGGCGGAGGCGGGGGCAAACTCGGCAAGCTTATATTTATACGCCTGAATGATTAACAGGCCATTTCCACTACAGCTATAATTTTATGAAAAATTTCTGTTTGATCATTGCAGCATTGATAATTTTCAACATGACTGCATGCACAGAGAATGTCCGGCCTGTTAATGACCTGTCAGACCTGCCTGCCATGTCTTCATTTTATCGATGGAGCAGCATGGACATTGTGAACGCCTTCCGCAAACAGGGACTTGAAGCTGCTGACGTAAAACCCGGTTTTATCGTCGGGGTCCACAGGCAGAGCGAGAACACAATATTCATGACCCCGTCCTTCGGTGAAGGGGCCGGCTGTATTGTCTCGGCCTTTAATACAAAAAACACCCTCAAAGAATATAAAAAACATTATTCCGGGCTCAACAAGACAGCAGGGAAGCCCGTCTGGCGTATTTTTAAACGGTCAAACATCGTCCTTCTGGTAAGTGGAAAGGTCTCCCTGGCAGCAACACGGAAATATGAGCGGGTTTTAATGGATATGAAATAGTTATTAATATTCTGTAGGGACAAGGCACGCCTTCTCCCTACTCGCTATCCTCAATAATCTGAATGACACCTTTTCTCAATTCTTCCAGATGCTCAAGAAATTCATCCCTGCTTTTATGCCCCATGAACTTTGAAGCTGTTTCCGCCAGTTGTGAATCCCTGACGATCACCCGCTCTTCATTCAGCCTCAAAAAAGCCTCAAGCCTTCTGTAGTAGCCGTAGGCCTGCATCAGAGTCTCCTTTGCACTGTTCTCTATTATTCCCTTTTCAGCAAGCCTGCTGATAGCGGACGGGGTGTTCTGCTCAAGCACTTCCGGGGATTCTCCTGCGTGATTAAGCTGTAAAAACTGGATGAAGAACGCTATGGCTTCTATCCCGCCGGGACCGAGCTTCACGTCAAGCCCTTTTGATTCCTGCGACAGCTCCGTCACTACCCTGTCACGCATGGAAGAGATAGCCTCTTTTGTTATATGGGGCCCTCTTGCACGCACCACATCTATCACCATCTCAATAAAGCGCCTGCCGGCTCCTTCATCCCCTCCGACCGGCCGTGCCTTCAGGAGCGCCTGTATCTCCCAGTCCTGTGCATTTTCGAGATAATATTTTTTATATGCCTCAATGTCATTTGCGATCATACCCCTTGAACCATCAGGTCTGAGCCTTGTGTCAGCACTGTAAAGAATGCCCATGTCCGTATACGCGGTAAGGTCTTTGATTATCTTCACCGCCTTATCAGCTGCCTCCGGTGTTTCAGAGACAAAAATAATATCAAGGTCAGAGCCGAATGTCATCTCACGCCCGCCAAGCTTACCGAGCGCTATAACGGACATCTTCCCGTTTCCGTGAATATCGGCTACGGCCCTTATTATCGCCTCGGCAAGATGGGAAAGTCCGCTGAACAGGTCTTCTATGACCAATACGTTCATAAGGAATATCATACCGAAACGGACCTCCTCAAGCCGCTTATATCTCGCAAGTCCCGGCAAAATGTCCTCGCTGCTCCGAACAGTCCTTTCGAGTTTTTCCTGCATAACACTCTGACTTTTGAATATCCGCCATTCTTCTATCAAGATATCAAGATAATACTGATTGCTCAAAAAAATGCGGGAAAGATACGGGCTGAGGGTAAATATTTTCATCACCCCTTTTACGAGTTCAGGCTGTTCATTAAATGCCGAAAAGTGCGCCATCTTGATGCCGTATGTTGTCACAAGCGTCTCTAAACCTGCTATGGCGCTATCAGGGTCCTCTGACATTAAAGCGTCATCAAGCAGACGCGGGATGATCTTCCTTGAGGCCGCCCGCTCATTAGAGGTATGAAAGAGCCGCATAAACTCCCTCATTTTTTTGAGACTTGCGATGCATCGCTCCGGCTTCCTCACCTTTCTAAAGGAAAGGTATCCCGTAAGCTCATGGTCCTTAAGTCCCCCCTCAAGAAGGTTGAGCGCTTCATCATGCAGATCCTCTTTGCTTCCGAGCAAAGAATTATACATTGATTTTATCTGCATCCTCCTTACCTGAAGGTCCGCGAGAAAGATCCCTCTTGACGAAAACCCCATATTCCTTGAAAGAACGTCAAGGTCTTCTTCTGAAGAAGGAAGAGTATGTGTCTGAAGGTCTTCTTTCATCTGCAGATAATGCTCGACCCGTCTGAGATAAAGATAGTTTCCCCATATTGTCTCAATTTCATCGCCGGGTATCAGCTGCATGTTTCGAAGGGCTTCGACAGCATCATACAGCCGGTATGTCTTCATTGCATTGTTCCTGCCTGCATAAAGGAGCTGAAATGTCTGCACAAAAAATTCCGCCTCCCTGATGCCCCCGTATCCGCGTTTTATGTCATCACGCGAAAAGGTCGAATCGATCTTCTTCTTCATTGCCCTGATCTCTTCTATCTCATCATACCCGACGGTCCGCTTCCATACAAAGGGCTCTATCACCTCAATAAATCTCCTGCCGAGTTCCTCATCTCCTGCAACAGGCCTCGCCCTTATAAGCACCATCCGCTCCCATGTACGTCCCCATGATTCATAATAGGTCCTGTACGCCTTCAGCGGCATTACAATGTCCCCGCGCTGCCCCTGCGGCCTGAGTCTCAGATCGACCCTGTAGGCAATGCCGTCCTCTGTATGTGAAGAGAGCATCTTGTTAATAAGTTCCATTACCTTGCAATAGAACTCATGATTGCTTATCCTGTTCATGGTCACGCCTGAAGGCCCGGGCACTCCCGAGGTCTCGCCTTCATCGATGTCATACAGAGCGACAAGGTCCACATCAGAGCTGTAATTAAGTTCTTCACCGCCCAGCTTGCCCAGTCCTATTATTGACAGCCTGCTGTCACAAGGCTCCCCGTAGCGCTGACAGTTGATCATCAATGACCACTTCATTGCAATTGAGATGATCGTCTCAGCCAGGCAGGTAAGCTCATTCATCGATGTACGGACATCTGCCCTGCCGGTAATGTCTCTCAATGTTATCCGGAGCAGATACCTTTTCTTGAAGAGCCTTAATGCCTTCATCATGTGATCTATGTCCGGACTATCCCCTGCATCAAGCTCTTTTACGGCACGTTCGTTTAAAAACTCTTTTGTTATATCCTCATCAATATTATTAAGCGCGGAATAGAGTTCATCAGGGGCCGCAATACAGTAATTTGCCAGAAACTGACTCACCCCGAAAAGAAGGGCTGTATCTGCGTAATTATCAATGTGATGTGTTCCTGAATTCTGTTCAAAAAACCTTTGAAGATTTCTCTCCGCCCTTCCCGGGTCAGCTGTCAGCGAGGAGGCTTCTGTTATCTTTTTATTCATAGTTTATCAATCGTTATCCATAGACCGTAATTCATTATCCGTTCACAAATAATGAATTACGGTCTATGGCCCGGGGTCTACGTTTTTTACCGGCTTTCTGTTAAAATAACATCTTATTTACCTTAAATAGCATAATCAAATCAGGAGGAAATTACCATGAAGATGGTTGTAGCTGTTATAAAGCATTTCAAGCTTGATGATGTGAGAAAAGCCCTTACAGCCATTGGAGTTAAGGGGATGACCGTAGTAGAGGTCAAGGGATTCGGCAGACAAAAGGGCCACATGGAGGTCTACAGAGGCGTTGAATATGAAGTACAGTTCCTTCCAAAGATAAAAATTGAGATAGCAGTACCTGATGAAAGTCTTGACCAGACTATCGATACTATCATAGAAGCTGCCAATACAGGCGAGATAGGTGACGGCAAGATATTTGTATCAAACCTCGAAAATGTCATACGGATCCGGACCGGAGAAAAGGGAGAAGAAGCAATATAACGCGGAATTTTTTTCTTCAATACTTTTATAATATACCCAAATCTACCAGGAGGTAATTTATATATGATCAAAAAAATATTAACAACAACAATATTACTGCTGATGCTCTTTCAGGGATCGGCTTTCGCATTTGAGTCAAATGGGAGTCAAATTTTTAAAGACACGCTTTACGGTGCCGCGATCGGCTCCATACTCGGCGGAGCATTTTACATGGTTAATCAAGACGATTTCTATAAAAATCTTGGTTCAGGCTTAATTATCGGCACCTTGGGCGGACTTGCATTTGGAATTTCTGAAGTATCCGGGTTTGTTGAACTCAAAAATGATGAACTTAAGTTTGCTATCCCAACCCCTGTGATCGAAAGAATTGATGATGACGTGAGAGTCTCTGCCTCGATTTTTAAGACAAGCTTTTAAAAGGCCTTTTGCCATTTAAAAACTAACAGGGCCAATTAGACCTATAGGACACATTGCCCCTGAATAAGTAGGACTGTTAGTCCTACTTATTCAGGGGCTTTTCTTTAACCACTCAATAATAAACCTTTTCTATTTCTGGCATTTAACTTGCGATATAGCTATTGATTTTAAATTCAACATATAAACTTTATGATACATGGAGGCTTCAGAATGGCGAGCTTTTCAAACAGTTATCACATAAAAGAGAGTACCGAAAAAAACAGCAAACAGCTAAATGAGAAGGAACTTCTCCTGCTTCATACTATCGAGGAGAGCATAAACTATCTGCTCATCGCACCGGGCAAGAGCTTTGATAAACTACCCATGCTTAATATCTTTAACGGAAACGCATAAGCGTACATACAAAGGAGGAAGTAAAAAATGTCAAAAGCAATAGGAATCGATCTCGGAACCACTAATTCAGCGGTTGCGGTCGTTCAAAACGGAGAACATGTTATCGTGCCGAACCAGGAGGGAAGCAGGACCACTCCTTCGGTTGTTGCCTTTACAGACAAAGGCGAAAGACTTGTCGGCCAGATAGCCAAGCGGCAGTCGGTCACAAACCCCGAGCACACTCTTTTTTCGATCAAAAGGCTCATGGGAAGAAAATTTAATTCAAAAGAGGTCAAGGACGCGGCAACCAAGCTTCCTTATACGATAGTTGAGGCCGCCAATGGTGATGCCCACGTGGAAGTCAGGGGGAAAACATACTCACCGCCCGAAATTGCGGCAATGATACTTAATAAATTAAAAGGGGCCGCTGAGGACTTTCTGGGCTCTCCCGTAACAGAGGCCGTCATAACAGTGCCCGCACATTTTGGCGACAGCCAGCGCCAGGCAACCAAAGATGCCGGGAAAATAGCAGGTCTTAACGTGCTGCGGATCATTAACGAACCTACAGCAGCCTCACTTGCTTACGGGATAGATTCTGGCAAGGATGAAAAGGTTGCGGTATATGACCTCGGCGGAGGAACATTCGACATATCCATTCTTGAGATCGGCGGAGGCATAACAGAGGTAAAATCCACAAACGGAGACACCTTCCTCGGTGGTGATGATTTTGACATAAAAATAATAGACTGGCTGATAGATGCTTTCAAGAAAGAGCACGGCATCGACCTGAAACAGGATAACATGGCCCTTCAGCGGCTGAAAGAAGCCGCGGAAAAAGCTAAGGTGGAACTTTCAACCGCAGCTGAGACCGAGATCAATCTTCCATTTATTACTGCTGATGCAACAGGTCCGAAGCACCTTGTAATAAAACTTTCACGGTCTGAATTTGAAAAACTGACTAACGACCTCGTAACCCATTCAATGGAGCCATGCAAAAAAGCTCTGAGCGATGCGGGCATTTCAACATCTGACATTGATGAAGTTCTGCTGGTCGGCGGACAGACGAGAAGCCCGAAGGTCAGTCAGGCTGTCACCGACTTTTTCGGCAAGTCCCCGAACAAGGGCGTCAACCCTGATGAAGTCGTCGCTCTCGGCGCGGCAATTCAGGCAGCAGTTCTCAAGGGCGATGTCAAAGACGTGCTCCTTCTGGACGTTACCCCGCTTTCACTCGGCATCGAAACACTCGGCGGTGTTTTCACAAAGCTTATTGAACGCAATACAACCATACCTGCCAAAAAGAGCCAGTCCTTTTCGACCGCTGCAGACAACCAGCCATCTGTCAGCATCATGGTTTTTCAGGGAGAAAGAGAGATGGCGGCAGACAACAAGCTTCTCGGAAACTTTGAACTGGTCGGTATTCCGCCAGCCCCGAGAGGAATGCCGCAGATAGAGGTAACATTTGACGTTGACGCAAACGGCATCCTTCATGTATCGGCAAAAGACAAGGGAACCGGCAAAGAGCAGTCCATACAGATAACAGCTTCAAGCGGGCTTTCTGATGATGAGATTGACCGGATGGTCAAAGCAGCGGAAGCGCACGCAGCAGAAGACTTAGAGAAAAAACAGCTCATTGAGGCAAAGAACGAGGCTGATTCACTTGTCTATACTGTTGAAAAAACATTACATGACAACAAGGACAAAATTTCAGATGATGACCGCAAGGCCGTTGAAACTGCCCTTGCTGAATGTAAGAACAAAAAGGACTCTTCAAATGATCTGGAGGAGATAAAGGCAGCTGTTGCAGCCCTGACCCAGGCTTCCCATAAGATCGCGGAGCAGATGTACAAGGGCGCCCAGGACGGGCAGGAAAACGGCTGCGGTTCACAGGGCTGCGGAGGCCAGTCGTGCGACCCGGGAGCCGAAGCCGGAGCAGAAACCGGATCAGCTGATCAGGGCGAGACCATAGACGCTGAATTTGAGGAAGAAATCAAAACCTCTTAATTAAACATCGACCAACAGGGGCGGACAAAATGTTCGCCCCTGACAATAACCGCTTAACAGGGAGACGATCTATCTTGACCACTTACAATAAAACATCGGACGAACCCATAGAAAAAGAAGACGTAACTGGAAATAAATTTAAATATCAGATCAAATTTGACAGAAGGAAAAGAAAAAACCGCGCCCCGGCCAACCATCCATGGAGGCAGTACAAACTGGCAGACAAGGTATGATTATTGACACTCCGGTCATTTCTCCTGATCATCCTTTTCCAACGAAGCTGGATTCAACTGAAGAGGATAGTTCCCGGCCTTTCGCTCAGCAGGAAGCATCGGCCTTTCCCAGGACAGCCGGCCGTCACTGAGTTTCAACCACCTTACAGGGAAGCTCATCGTACATGTTGTCCCTACCCCCTTGGAGCTTTCTATATTGATATATCCTAAATGTTCCTTGATTATATGCTCTACAAAAGGAAGGCCCATGCCGACCCCGTTGACCTTTGTTGTAAAAAAATTATCAAAGACTTTGTTCACATTTTCTTCGGATATCCCGCAGCCGGTATCTTTGATAACGACCGAGACAGCGTCAGATGCCTCGGCGGTTACAGTCGTAATGGTCCCTCCGCCCAGCGTGGCTTCAAGCGCATTCCGGTAAAGGTAATACAAAGCGCTCCTCAGAACATTTTTATGCATATTGATCATCAAAGGGGCCTCTGACATATCAAACACCATCTTCACCCCTTTTTTATCGGCCTCCTGCATGATAAGCGACGCGGCCTCTTTAATGATCTGATTCATGTCTTCATATGTAAAGACCGTCCGCTTCCTTTCAACAATATCACTGAACTCCTGGACTATCTGCTGAAGCTTCTCACTCTCTTGAAGCATAAGCTCAAGCCCTGTCCGCTCAGCGCCACCAATATTTTCCCCCGCAAGCATCCTCCTGCACATCATGCCTATCAC
>CBFDEG010000054.1:0-15692 GCA_965603765.1 uncultured bacterium
CGATTGTGAGTATTATGATCGCCCATCCGTAGTTGCCGAGATATGAGTAGAGGAATTTAAGCACCCAGAAAAGCGGCATTGCAACAATAGAGAACCATCCGAAATCAACGATATGCTCAAGTCCTGAGTTCAGCTGTTTAAGCCTGTCATATTCCTTCGGGCCGGCATAAAAAATGAAATCGCTCTTTTTTGAGTTTAAATTAAGGGCGATCTCGGCTGTAGGGCCTTCTTTCCATACGGTTGCGCCCTCTATCTGTGATACAGGGATAATTGCGGCTGTGAAATATTTATCTTCCTGGGCGATCCAGCTTATATTTTCGGTAAAGAATTCGTCGCCTTCAAGCTTGTTGTCGAATTCTTTTCTGTCAGTTCCTGTAAGCAGGACAGGGCCTTTATGCTCTCTTTGTTCCTTGTCATAAACAGCGAAATCAGTGCCTACAGGGAGCATATACGACGGGGCATTGACTGTTTCCACGGATATGTTCACCTTGTAATCATCATTATAGAAGATCATTTTCTTTGTTATGGAAATATTGCCGTTGCTGTATGAAAATATAATCTCACCGCTCCTGCTGCCCTGGGCTGAAAGCCTGAGATCTTTTTTGTTAACAGAGTAAATAGCGCTTTGCGGCAGGTTCCTGTCCGGGCCTTCAAGTAAGATGCCCAAGGGCGCAACACGTCCGGACTCTTTCAGAAGCATTAACGGCTTTCCTTCATTGTCCTTGTAATCCGTCAGTTCCCAGTATTTGACAACAGCGCCCTGTGTTGAAAAAATAGCCCTGTAATGGTCTGTTGTAACTGTAACATCGGCTGCTCTTGCATCAGGCTGTACATGCGGTATGACTTCTGTCGGTGAAGATACATATGGTCTAGGCGTTGCGGTCTCATTCATTTCTGTCCGGACTTCGGCAGTCTGTTCTGAATCAGTAAAAGGCTGCGGCGGTACAGGTTTCTGCTGAAAGAAGACAGACCAGCCGATTAATACGAAAAGTGATAAGATGACAGCGATAAGCGTACGTTTTTCCATTATATAGTTCTCATTTCAAATTAATTGTTAAGGTTGTCTACAGGGTCATAGCCGCCCGGGTGCAGGGGGTGACACTTAAGGACTCTTTTAATAGAAAGCAGCAGGCCTTTCAGCGCACCATGTTTTTTGACCGCTTCTATACTGTAGCTTGAACACGACGGATAAAATCTGCAGGAGTGCGGCAGAAACGGTGAAATATACTTTTTATATATTCCTACAGTGAAAATCAGTAATGTCTTCAATTATTGTCCTTGTAAAAAAGGCGTGTATATAATGAGTTGCCCGGTTTGCCGATATTATACTGCCAGTTTCTTACGGCCTTTGGCGCGGCGTCTTTTAATAACGTTGCAACCGCCCGGTGAGCTCATCCGTGCCCTGAACCCATGGGTTCTTTTACGTTTTTTGTTCTTTGGGCGATATGTTGTGTAAGTCATTTTAGTCTCCTTTTATAACTGCATGAAACATTGAGAAAGCTGATTTTTTAAATTTAGTTATATATTTTACTAATAGAGAGTTAAAAAATCAAATGGGGGATAAGTTAACTGTCGGACAGAGGTGTCTTTTTTAGAAATTTTTCAATTGGATAAACATAAAATTACTGCCGATGCCTTTAAATTTATAGATTCAATGCTAAACTGTTTTACGTTGCGACTAATGGATCCGAAATAATTTTTAAAAAAGATACTTCTGACCTCTTGGTGGATAGCCTACTTGAAAGATTTTTTTTTTATGTTATAAAATCATATCGGGTGACATTTTTAATCTCTTAATAACTATTACATTTTAAAGGAGGCGGTGCAATGGCTGACAGCGGAATTACTGCCATAAATGAAAAGGTCAGACAGGAGAGTGCATTTGTGCAGAGTCTCATGTCTGAAATGGAAAAAGTGATCGTGGGGCAGAAATATCTCATGGAGAGGCTCCTTGTTGCTATTCTTGCCAACGGGCATGTTCTGATAGAGGGAGTGCCGGGACTGGCGAAAACACTTTCTATCAAAACGCTTTCAGGAGCTATCAATACTAAATTCAAACGGCTCCAGTTTACCCCGGACCTTCTTCCGGCTGATCTGCTCGGTACACTGGTCTACAATCCCAGAGACGGTGAGTTTACGACCAAGAAGGGCCCTATATTTGCCAATATCATTCTTGCTGACGAAATAAACAGGGCTCCCGCAAAGGTGCAGAGCGCTCTGCTTGAGGCAATGCAGGAGAGGCAGGTGACTATCGGTGAGAACACGTTCCCCCTGGATGACCCTTTCCTTGTCATGGCAACACAGAACCCTATTGAGCAGGAAGGAACATACCCGCTTCCTGAGGCGCAGGTGGACAGGTTCATGCTCAAGCTTAATATCACATACCCGAGCATTGAGGAGGAGCACAGGATAATGAAGCGCATGGCCTTTACCGGTCAGGAGATGGAGGTCCGGCCGGTGGTAAGCGTTGATGATATAAGAAGGGCCAGGAGCGTGGTCAATGATATATATATGGATGAAAAGATAGAGAGGTATATCCTGGATATCGTCTTTGCGACAAGAGAGCCGGAGAAATATAAACTGGATGAGCTTTCCGGCCTTATCCAGTACGGGGCCTCACCGCGCGCGACCATTTATCTGAATATTGCGTCAAAGGCGTTAGCTTTTCTGCAGGGCAGGGGGTATGTAACCCCGCAGGACGTGAAATCGATAGGGCCGGATATTTTAAGGCACAGGGTAAGTGTAAGTTATGAGGCCGAGGCAGAGGAAAAGACATCCGAGGACATAATTAAAAAGATATTCGAAGAGATAGAGGTTCCGTAAAAAAAGAGGGGAAGCGGGATAGCAACGACAGTAAAAGCAGTAACGGCAGTGGGACAGTAGGGGCAGTTAAATCATGATACCTAAAGAGACTTTAAAGAAGATACGCAGGATACAGATAACCACCTCACGCATGGTCACGGATGTGTTTGCAGGGCATTACCATAGTGTGTTCAAGGGCCAGGGCATGGAGTTTGAAGAGGTGCGTGAATATCAGCCGGGTGATGATATCCGCTCCATTGACTGGAACGTTACGGCCAGGACAGGGCATCCGTTCGTTAAAAAGTTCAGAGAGGAGCGGGAACTTACCATTATGCTTCTTCTTGATATGTCCGCTTCATCTTATTTCGGCACAGTGAATAAATTGAAGAGTCAGGTTGCCGCTGAGCTCTGTTCTGTGCTGGCCATGTCAGCAATTAAGAACAATGACAAGGTCGGGCTGATAGCCTTTACCGATAAGATAGAGAAATTTGTCCCCCCGCGCAAGGGGCTCAGTCATGTTATGAGGATCATCAGGGAGGCGATATTCTTCAAGCCTGAAGGCAGGGGGACTGACATACCGGCTGCCCTTGAGTATTTGAACAGAATCACAAGCAGGAGAACGGTCACATTTTTCATTTCCGATTTTTTTGCTGAAGATTATAAGAGACCTCTTGCTATCGCGAATAAACGGCATGATATTATCGCTGTTTCTGTCACAGACCCCCGTGAGATCGATATGCCTGATATCGGGATCGTAAATCTGGAGGATGCTGAAACAGGCCGGTCCTTTCTGATCGATACATCAAGCTTTGTTGTCAGGGAAAAATATAATTCAGATGCAGTGAGCATGCATGCGCAGAGAGATCAGATATTCCGGTCAGTGAATGTGGATCATATAAATATACGCACTGACGAACCGTATACCGGCGCGTTATATAAATTTTTCAAAATGAGAGAGAGGAGGTCTTAGGATAAGAACGCTCTGCTCTATATTGCTGTTTCTTTTTGCTTTCAGCGCACAGGTCATTGCCGGGGTCTCGGCTGACAATACATTACCGCTGTTGATAAAGGTCTCTGTTGACACTCCGGCTCTGCATATTGGAGAGAAGGTCAGGTACACAATAGAGGTCAAAGCGGAAAAAGAGATCGAAGTGGAATTCCCTTCATTTGCCGAGAACCTCGCGGAATTTGCGGTAAGAGACTTCGGATCTTCAGAAAGCGGACTCTGGGGGGACAGGACACGCACCCGCTGGTATCTTCTTGATATCTACGAAACAGGGAAATTCACCATTCCGGCGGTGATCATTAAATACCGAAAGGCCGGTGAGGAAAAATGGCAGGAGGCGCTCACTGAAGAGGTCCCGGTCGAGGTCCTGAGCATGCTCGAAAAAGAGGGCGCACCTGCTGAGATACATGATATAAGGCCCCCGGTTGATATGTATGATCTGAAGTACCTGTATATTATTATTTCTCTGGTCGTAGCTGCTCTCATAATAGCTGCAGTTGTTATGTTCCTTAAAAAGAGAAGAAAGGCAAAGGAGGCATATGTTCCTCTTGTCCCCGCGCATGAGACAGCATTTCTGGCTCTAAAAGAACTTAAAAGAAAAGGCTATCTCCGGACAGGAAAGACAAAGGAATATTATTTTGAGCTTTCTGATATTGTCAGGCACTACCTTGAAAACCGTTTTCATCTTAAAGCGCCTGAAATGACGACCGAGGAATTTCTGATGGGTCTGAAGGACACAAAGGCGCTCAAGTCCGATCATAAAAGTCTTTTGCGTGAATTTCTTTCACACTGTGATATGGTCAAGTTTGCAAAGCACAGTCCTGATGAGAAAGAGGCGGAGCTCAGCTATAACTCAGCCTCCATGCTTGTTGAGCAGACAAAGGAGATATCAGCTGAGGGGGGAGGCAGGTAAATGCACTTTCAGACGCCCTGGTTTTTCATACTGATACCGGCCGCGGTCTTTCTGGCCATCTACAGCAAAAGGATTGAAAAGGTCCCTGCCTTTCTTTTTTCAACTCATAAAATTCTTGACGGCCTGGGCAGTACATTAAGGTCCCGTCTGAGCAGCGGCATGCCTTTGTTCAGGATGGCGGCGCTTGTCCTGCTGATATTCGCGCTTGCCGGGCCCCAGGAGATGATAGAGGAGTCAAAGATAGAGACAGAAGGTATTGATATAGTCCTTGCGGTCGATACATCAACGAGCATGCTTGCCGAAGACTTTGAGACAGACGGTGTCCGCACGAACAGGCTTGAGGCGGTAAAGGCGGTTGTGAAGGAATTCATAAGCAAGCGTCAGAGTGACAGGATAGGCATCATTGCCTTTGCAGGAAGGGCATATACGGTCTCGCCCCTTACGCTTGATTACGGCTGGCTGATGCAGAATCTCGAGAGGCTTAAGATCGGCATAATAGAAGACGGTACAGCAATAGGGTCCGCACTCAGCATTTCCTTGAAGAGGCTGAAAGATACAGAGGCAAAGAGCAAGGTCGTTGTACTGCTTACTGACGGAAGGAACAATGCCGGCAGGATATCTCCGCTCACAGCCGCAGAGGCAGCCGGTGCGCTGAAGATAAAGGTCTATACAATTGGGGCCGGAACAAAGGGTCTTGCACCTTACCCGGCAAAGGATGTTTTCGGGAACACGGTATACAGGCCGGTCAGGATAGATATAGATGAGAAGACATTAAAGGGAATCGCTGAGAAGAGCGGCGCGAGATATTTCAGGGCAACTGACACTGAATCACTCAGGGAGATCTATAACGAGATAGATGAACTCGAAAAAACAAAGATAGAGGAAAAAGGGTATGTTGAGTACAGAGAGCTGTTCCACTTTTTTCTGATACCCGGACTGTTTTTGCTCATTGCAGAGTTTGTTTTGAAAAATACATTATTAAGGAGAATACCGTAGCGGAAGTGTTATGAAATTCGGGAATTTTGATTCAATGCATTTTATCTGGCTTTTAATCGCGCTGGCACTTTTTTCTGTGTGGGCGCATAAAAGGAAAAAGAAGGCCATGGAGGCGTTTGCGGACAAGGAGCTGCTGAATGAACTTCTGCCTTCACTTGACCGGAAGAAGCAGAAACTGAAGCAGGTGGTCCTGCTTGCAGGGACATTGCTTCTGGTCATTGCCCTGATGAGGCCGCAATGGGGGTTTGAATGGAAAGAGGTCAAGCGGAGCGGGCTTGATATCCTTATCGCGATAGACACGTCCAAAAGCATGCTTGCACAAGATGTTAAACCGAACAGGCTTCAACGTTCAAAGCTTGCGGTAAAGGACCTTGTAAAGAAACTCAGAGGCGACCGTATCGGCCTTATAGCATTTGCGGGCAACGCATTCCTGCAGTGTCCGCTGACAGTGGATTACAATGGTTTTATGCTTTCCCTTGACGCACTCGACACAGACACTATTCCGCGCGGGGGCACGTCCCTTGAAAGCGCGGTAAGGACAGCGTTCGAAAGTTTTGAGGGAGGCGCTAAAAAGTATAAGGTGCTTGTGATAATAACCGACGGTGAGGACCATGAGGGCAGTCCTGTTGAGCTTGCAGAGCAGGCAAAGCAGAAGGGCATTAAAATATATACTATCGGTATAGGCACAAAAGAGGGAGAGCTTGTGCCGGTTGTTAATAAGGAAGGAAACATTACATTCCTTAAAGACAGGAGCGGGAATGTTGTAAAGACGCGGCTGGATGATACTGCTCTTCAGGAGATAGCTCTGGACAGCGGCGGCAGTTATGTAAAGGCCGCTTCGACAGAGTTCGGGCTTAACCTTATATATGAGGAGAAGCTTTCGAAACTCGAAAAAAGAGAGATCAAAAATAAAATGGTGAAAAAATACAGAGAGAGATTCCAGATACCTCTGCTGTTCGCGCTGTTTCTTTTTGGCGTTGAACCGTTTATAAGGGAGAGAAAAAGACAGTTGTAAAGGCTGATTGCAATACGCCCTTACATGACAGATATGCTTATGATGAAAAAAGTTCTTTACATAATAGTATGTCTTTGCGTGATGCTTGTACCGATAGTTGCTGATGCCGCCTCTGCAGCAAAAGAGCTGAAAGAGGGCAACCGTCTTTATGATCAGAAGAAATACGAAGATGCGGTCAATTCATATAAGAAGGCGCTTGAAAGCGCGCCTGATTCGGACAGAGCCAATTTCAATCTCGGCACGGCCTTGTATAAGCAGGGGAAGTATCAGGAGGCAATGGATGCCTTTACAAAGTCATTGAATACCGAGGACCGAAAGATAGAGGCGGGCGCTGTTTATAATATGGCCAACTCAAAATATAAAATGGGAGCAGAGCAGTTAAAGACCGACCCGAACAGCGCTGTTGAAAGTTATAAGCAGTCACTCGATTATTATAAGAGGGCGGTCGAACTGGACCGGAACAATAATGATGCAAAATATAATCATGAGCTTGTAGAAAAAGAGCTGAAGATTTTGATAGACAGACTGAAAAACCAGCCCCCCCCGGAAAAGGACGAAGACAAGGACGAAGACAAGGACAATGATAAGGACAAGAAAGAGAGCAAAGAGGACGAAAAAGAAGGAGAGAAACAGCAGGGGGAACAGAAAAAAGAAGACACCGGTCAGCAGGGAGAAAAAGATGAAGGGGAACAAAAGACCGGACAGGAGAAAGAGGCTGAAGAAGACGACGGAACGCCTCAGGATAACAGGAAGATGACGCCTGAAGAAGCGAAGATGCTGCTTGATACAGTTGGAGAGGAAGGGGACCTGAAGAAGCAGGGCAGCGGACATTACAGGGGAGTGCTGAAGGACTGGTAGGAATGGAACATATTATTAAACCGACAATTAACCACTTGAACCGGCTCATTCTGAACAACGCGAAGAATCTCATATTTTTATACTTTTTTCTTGCATCTGTTTTAAGTGCAAGTGCTGTCTTTGCAGGCGAGATAAAGTTTGAGGCTTCCGTGAACAGGGATGTTGTATCTCTGGGCCAGAGCATTCAGCTGAGCCTTCGGCTCAATGGTTCACGGGACCTGCCCGCGCTTGACCTTCCTGATATCGACGGTTTCAGTTCTCGTTATGTCGGGCCGTCTACCAGTATGTCCATAGTTAACGGCAGGATGTCCTCATCGATCACGCATATATACAGGCTGGTGCCGCTTAAGACCGGCACGTTCAGTCTGGGGCCTTTTCAAATAGAGCATGAAGGTGATACATATACTTCGAACAGTCTGAGTGTTGAGGTGGCTGATTCTCAGTCAGGCGATGCAACCGTGTATCACAGCAGAAAGTCCCGTAATGCAGAGCTTAAAGACAGGCTCTTTTTAACGATCGAGGCAGAGAAGGAAAATGTATATGTAAATGAGGCAATGCCTGTGACAATAACGCTTTATGTCAGCGGTATCAGCGTCAAGGATATACAGTATCCTGAGTTTGCGCATGAAGGCCTTTCTGCAGAGGGATTTGCAAAGCCCCGTCAGTACCAGAAGCAGAAGGACGGAGTTGCGTATGATGTTGTTGAATTCAAGACAACTATATTCGGCGCCAGGGCCGGAACATTCAGGCTCGGGCCTGCAACGATGGGGGCTAATCTTGCCGTTAAAAGAGAGTCCAGGAGGCAGTCACGTTTTGACAGTTTTTTCGGAAATGATCCGTTCGACGATTTTTTAGGAGGATATGAAAAAGAGCCGGTCAATCTCAGTTCTGAAGAAATAACAATAGAGGTAATGTCTCTGCCGAAGAAAGGCCGTCCGCTGGATTACAGCGGAGCAGTGGGGATCTTTGATTTCAATGCGGAGGTAACGCCTTCAAGTGTAAAGGCCGGTGACCCGGTCACATTGAAGATGACCGTTACAGGAAGCGGCAGTATTGATACGGTCAATGTCGCGGGCCTTAAAGAACAGCCGGGCCTGAAGGTCTACGAACCGCAGGTGAAACAGGAAGGCAATAAAAAGACATTTGAACAGGTGCTTATTCCCGCAGCCGTATCATTGAAAAAAATTCCGGCAGTGACCTTTAGTTTTTTTAATACAGCAACCGGAAAGTATGAGTTAATTACAAAAGGGCCTTTCCCGATCAATGTTACAAGGTCGGAGTACAGGGAAGAACTGACGATCATCGATTCCCCGCAGGGCAGCCATAAACCGGTTATACATGAGACGCTCGGAAAGGACATTATATATATCAAAGAGACCCCGGGCAGGTTCGGAAAGAAAGGCGACTATCTGTACAGAAACCCGTTGTTCATAATTTTCCAGACAGTGCCGCTTGTTTTTCTTGCCATTGTGATAGCTATAAAAAAGAAACATGAGAGACTGAAAACAGACATCGGTTATGCCCGCCGCCTCAAGGCCCCTAAAAAAGCGGGTAAGGGTATAAAAGAGGCGGGGCAGTACATTGAGAAGGGGATGAAGCAGGAGTTCTATGATTCAGTGTTCAGGACGATCAGGGAATATATAGGGAACAGATTCCATGTTGCTGAGGGCGGAATAACCATAGAGACAGTAGAGGAAATGTTCAAAGGTAAAGATGTCGGGCAGGACATGATAGGTAAACTGAGAAATATTTTCAGCGAATGCGATATGGTGCGGTATGCGCCGTCCGGAATTGATACTGCAAAAATGGAAAAGACATTGAAAGATCTCAAAGAAGTGATAGATCATCTTGAAAGGCATAAATGATGAAGGCTGCTGCTCATAAAATAAAAAAGGGAATATTAATGGCAATGGTTCTTGTTGTTTTTTCTTTTGTCCTGCAGGTGCCTCACCTGTATGCTGACACTGAAAGCCCGGGCAATCCTGAATATATCTTTTACAAGGGAAACACGCTTTATGAAGAGGGCAAATATGATGAGGCTATCAGGGAATATACAGGATTGCTTGAAAAGGGACTTGAGAGCGGAAGTCTCTATTATAATCTCGGGAACTGCTATATGAAAAAAGGCGAACACGGCAGGGCGGTGCTGAACTATGAGCGGGCAAAGAGGCTGATGCCGCGGGACAGTGACCTGGGGGCTAACTATAGGTTCGCTCTTTCAGAGATAAAATATAATGTTTCAGGCAGGGCGGACACCTTCTATCAAAAGATCATCTTTCTGTTTGATGAATTGACGGTCAATGAAACGACTGCCGCGCTTTCGGCTGTATTTATTGCGATCATTTTATTGATAGCAATAAGGCTGTACAGCATCGCGGTCAGAAAGAAGTTTATCTATATTGCCGCTGTGCTGCTGACATGCTTTTTAGTGCTCGCTTTTGCTCTTTACGAAAAAGTTTCCCTCATTGATAAAGAGGCAGTTGTGCTGGCAGAAAGCTCTGATGCCAGGTTTGAGCCAGTGGAAACCGCGACCACGCACTTTACCCTCCATGAGGGGATGAAGATATATATGATCCAGATGAAAAAAGAGTGGGCCAAGGTCAGACGTGCTGACGGTAATGTGGGATGGGTAAAAGCTGAGGACATTGAGAAAATATAAATTCCAAATTCAAGCACCTTGGAAACGAGTCGTGCCGACAAATAACAAATAAAGCTCAACTCACAATTTCCAAACTTTTACTCAGTCTGTCTTGAAGTCAGATTCTCCCAGGGAAGGGTTCTTTATGATCTTTTTTAATTTAACACTGAATTTGAAATTTTTCATATGAATTGTTATGACCGAAGGATACCATAAGCCTTCCTCTGTTGATATGGGTTCAGTGTATGTGATTTCAATTTTATCATTATATGTCCTGATAGTCTGATGCAGCGGGAGAAGGGTTGCTTTATCTATTGCTATATTTCTGTCGGGAGTATTGATGATATATTCCCTTCGGCTCCGGGTCATCTGTGCATCTTCCATGTTGTCCCACCAGAAGACCGCGTTATAAAATTCCCTGCTGAGCGCCCTGATGTTCCCGTTCTGCTTTCCTGAAAGAACATGGAGGCCTTTATCATCAACAATGAAATCCCTGACGAGCATCCCGAATTTATATACCCGCAAATGCACCTGCCCGGGTCTTTTAATAAGTGCGGATGCGCTTGCCGAGTCAAAGGGTTTTCCGTTCTTTTCGACCTTTATATCAGTGATTGCCTTTAAAACATCTATATCATCACCTGCTTTTGAGATTATCTCCTGAAGGGAAAGATGCCTGTCCGAATAGGTCTGCGGCGGTGTTATTATCCCCGGTTTAGGCGCGCAGGCAGAGAAAATTATTAATAAACTAAAACATGAGAATCTGAACAGCTTCTTCAACATTCTTTGCTCCTATAATATTGATGTCTTTTTCATTTGATTGAGTGCTATTGGTCGTGGGTACAATGCCTTTTTTAAATCCGAGCTTTGAGGCCTCTTTTATCCTTATGTCTGCCTGACTTATTGCCCTGAGTTCTCCTGAGAGCCCCACCTCGCCGAATGTGAATATGCCGGTCTCTACGACCTTGTTTTTGAAGGAAGAGACTATGGCGGCAATAATGCCCATGTCAATGGCGGGTTCGTCTATCTTGAGGCCGCCTACAACGTTTACGTAGATGTCCATTCCTCCGAGCTGCATGCCGAGCCTCTTGTCGAGCACAGCGACCAGCAGATTTATCCTGTTGTAGTCAACGCCTATTGCGGTCCTTCGAGGCATCCCGAAGCTTGAGGGAGTGACGAGCGCCTGTATTTCGATCAGCAGGGGCCTTGTTCCTTCAAGGCTGACAGTTACAACAGAGCCTGGAACATTTTCAGGCCTTCCTGAGAGAAAGAGCTCTGAAGGGTTCTCGACCTCTCTGAGCCCTGCTTCCTGCATCTCAAACACACCGATCTCGTTTGTTGAGCCGAACCTGTTCTTGACCGCCCTGAGTATCCTGAACGGGTTTCCCTTGTCGCCTTCAAAGTAGAGCACTGTATCAACAATGTGTTCGAGCACCTTCGGGCCTGCTATTGCGCCGTCTTTTGTGACATGGCCGATGATAAAAAGCGGAACGCCATGTTTTTTTGCATAGAACATGAGCTTTGTAGAGCATTCACGTATCTGGCCCACTGAACCCGGGGCTGACGGCAGTTCGAGAGAAAATATTGTCTGTATGGAGTCAATGACGATTACCCGAGGTTTGATCTTTTGTGCAACAGTGATGATTCCTTCAAGGGATGTTTCCGGAAGAAGTATGATCTCATCCGATCGTATGTTCAGCCTGTCTGCCCGTATCTTTATCTGTTCGGGCGATTCTTCACCGGAGACATAAAGCACCTTTCCGAGTTTTGACAGTCCGTTAAGTGATTGAAGGATAATTGTGGATTTGCCTATGCCCGGGTCGCCGCCGATCAAAATGACAGAGCCAGTGACAACGCCACCGCCGAGTGTTCTGTCGAGTTCCCTGATGCCTGTTGAGATCCTGCTGCCTGATACAGCAGAGACATCGGAGATAGCAACAGGTTCAGCTGTTTCACGGTTTTTCAGTTTTGTTACACGCACTTCTTCAACAAAGCTGTTCCATTCCCCGCAGTCCGGACATTTTCCGAGCCATTTCAGGCTTGTGCTGCCGCAGCTCTGGCACTGATATAGGACCTTGGTTTTGGACATGCGTTATTTTAACAGCTTTAAATGCGTAATTGTTAACTCTGGAGCTCAATAGTATGAGGCTGCTATTTTCAGATAAGTGATACGCTGTTTTTCCATGATAAGAAAAAAACATTATCATTGTATCTAAAATGAAAGTCTTATTAGTGTATTTGTAATGTGCTGTATTTTAGATAAAAAAAGGCAGCAGGTTGACTTTGAGGTGCTTATTTTGTTAAATTTTTAAGTTGCATGGAGACTTTGGGAGGCGATGTAGCTCAGCTGGTTAGAGCATACGGCTCATATCCGTAAGGTCGCTGGTTCGAGTCCAGCCATCGCTACCATATCCGTTCTTCGTCGACTGTTTTCCGTAGATCGTTCTTCACGATCTACGATATTTTTAATATTTTCCTTGAGAACTTCCCGGTTACTGTTTCTTTTGCGCTGAGCGCTCCGTGCGGGCATACCTCTATACAGCAGTAACAGCGTATGCATTTCTCGTAATCGAATTTAAGAGTTTTCCCGGTTTTTTCTATTGCATCTGCCGGGCAGTATTGCCAGCATTCTCCGCATAACTTACATAATTCAGCATTGCATTCAGGCCGCTGGACAAGATGTCTCCGCATAAAATTATGAAATTTCTTCGGGCCGAATACAAGGGGAGTGATCTCGGGTAATTTGAAAGTCCTGATCTCAGGCAGTTCACCGTTAATGAAAATGTTTCCCGGGTCAAGGCCTTCATCCCCTGCTATTTTATTTGTGAGTAATGAAGCAGGAGATATTCCGGTCATTTTGCATACAGTATGGTCAATTGCCAGGGTGTCATTGCTTCCCATGATAACCCCTATTTTCCGGGGCGTCCCGCTCTTTCCGGGCCCCTGTCCCTCCATGGCGAGTATGCCGTCAAGGATTGTTATGGTAGGCTTTGCGGTCTGAAATATCCTGACAAGGAGCCTGGCAAACATGTCCCTGTCAACACCTGTCCTGAAATGCCATTCGGGTTTTGTCATGCCTACGATGCATCCGAAGAGGTTTTTTACCCCCAGGGTAAGCATCATCTGTGTATGCGTTTTCAGTTTTGGTAAATTTATGACAATGTCTGCGTTTGCAATATCCGCGGCTATCTCTATTTTACCAAAGGGCTTGCCGGTATCAATAGTAGCAGTCTCTTTGAATTCCCTGAGTTCGACATCAAGCCCTTTAAGGGCCTCATTGATACCGTTTTCTTTTAGTATCTTTTCAAAAGAGCCTACAGCCTGACTGTCTGATATCTGCGGTCTTGCGCCTTTGGCAATGACATACTCGGCAACGGCCTTGATGATCAGAGGGTGAGTGATAATTGCCTTGTCAGGAGAAGCAGGGGCCAGAAGGTTTGGCTTGATAACGACCCGGCTGTCCTTATTGATAAGGTTGCCGCCGCAGGAGTCCATGATCTCAAAGATAATGGGTTTCAGGGTGGTGTAGTCATAATCTGCTTTTCTGATGAAAACTGTTGCCACTATTAATAATACATTAATTCATAATGATATGAATTAATGCATAGGTCCTATAGGACTTATAAGACCTATTATAGGACCTATAGGACGTATTGGACCTATGAACATTAGACAACTTTAGTTGTCTAATGTTATTTTAATCAATGATAAAAGCAGGTTTTTACCAGTTCAGTCCTCTGTTTGGAGAAAAAGACAAAAATATTGCAAAGGTCGTGTCAGTAGTCAGGAATGCTGAGCTTGACCTTCTTGTTCTGCCGGAATTCTTTGCAACAGGATATCAGTTTGCATCTGCTGATGAAGTGGCGGAACTATCTGAACCAATTCCAAATGGTGATACAACAGAGAGGCTTTCAGCCCTGTCCCGGGAAAAAGGTATTTATATTGTTGCTGGCCTGCCTGAAAGGGCCGGGGACAAATTCTATAATTCAGCGGTACTGACCGGTCCGGAAGGGTTTATCGGTGTTTACAGGAAGACACACCTCTTTTTTGAGGAAAACCTCTATTTTACCCCGGGGGATACCGGCTTCAAGGTCTGGGACACAAAGATAGGCCGTATCGGCATAATGATATGCTTTGACTGGTTCTTCCCCGAGGCAATAAGGACGCTTGCTGTCATGGGCGCTGATATTATTGCACATCCTTCAAATCTTGTGCTGCCGTTCTGTCCGGATGCAATGCCTGTGAGATGTCTTGAGAACAGGGTGTATGCTGTGACCGCAAACAGGACAGGGACTGAAGACAGGAAAGAGGGTGACGCGCTTAAATTTATCGGAAAAAGCGAGGTTGTTTCTCCCAAAGGTAAGATACTGGTTCGGGCATCAGAAGATAAGGATGAGCTGTTGATTGTTGAAATTGATCCGGAAACCGCAAGGGACAAGGCCTTGAATCCCTTTAATGATCTGATGAAGGATAGAAGGCCGGAGTTTTATTTATAGGTCTTATGGATCATATAAGTCTTATAAGAATAGGTCCTATAGGACTTATATGACCTATCAAAACAAAAAAGGGGAGCAGAGTTATCTGCTCCCCTTTTTTGTTTTATTTAATTTACTTCTTGAATTTTTTACTTCCAAGTGCTGCAATACCCATCAGGCCGGCCCCAAGAAGTAAAAGTGTTCCGGGTTCGGGGATTGGGGTTTCGCCTCTTGCGTAAAGGGTTAAATGGGACAGGTCTTTAGCTCCAGAGTCCCATGTGCCGGAGGTATATTGAAGAGAATTGTTCATAAGGTAGCCGGAGAAAGCGGGTCCGGTCTTGACTACGATCATAACATCTTCAAAGGTGCTCCATACTGAGCTCGAAAAAAACCATGTGCCTGTGCTATCAGGCCAAGCGTCATCCGGGGACACAATCCAGTCAACGTCGCTGATTGTTTCGTACTCTATAGTACCCTTTTCATCGTCCACATCGGCTTTTTCGAGGTATTTCCAATCATTAAAGCCAAAAAAATTATTCGTGTTTACTGTGAGCGGGCCGGATACGAAATCATTATTTGTGGTCCCATTTTGGCAACCAATTTTATCTGATACATCTCCCTGGCTACATGGAACGGCAAATGCATTGTCATTTAAGCTTATTATCATTATTGCAAAGATCATGATTCCTAAAATACTTTTGAGCTTTTTCATCTTCCTTCTCCTTTGAATATATTTAAATGTTCTATATATATTTATTTGATTAAATCTCTAATCATGATTTAGCAATTACCGTACCAAAATCTAACCCTTTGATTTAAAGAGATTTATAACGATGGGTCAGAAGGCGAAATTGTAAAATATTATTTAAAATGTAAGGAAAATCGACGTTAAAAAGACGTTACGTTGGGAACATGTTTAAAAATAAGGAGTTATGATTTTATGGGTATTTTATTGCTGTGAAGTTTTTCGACAATAAAAAAGCACCATATTC
>CBFDEG010000055.1:0-15544 GCA_965603765.1 uncultured bacterium
GAATGAATGTAAGCTTATTGGCAAGATGATCGGAAAATTGATCAAGGCAAGAACCCATAGCCCATAGCCTATGGCCCCTCGCCTTTTTTTATTTTTCCCCTTGCCTATAGCCTCTCGCCCATCTTTTAAAGTTTAGTTGAAATGCCTGACAGGGAAAAACCTGTTATATCTTATAGGGGTGGATTGTAGGGGCGACTCTTGTGGCCGCCCTTTTTTATGGATTTTTAATAGACGCTGACGACAGGGCAGGCACAAGACCTGACCCTACACACTACATCCATTAATTCATAATTCTTCATTCTTAATTAAAGGATTATAAAACATTTAGCTTGATGGTCAGAATGAAATGTTTTATAATCCGACAACAGGGACAGGGCTAAAAGCGTAGACCTTCCTGAAATTTTTGTGACACTACTTATTTTATAGAGTGGGTGGTATCAGGGCTCCATTCTTCAGAAAACGTGAAGGTTTCACTGTTAATTTTCAATGGTATGGGGATAAGTAGACGGTAGGTGGGAAAGAAGCAATTCCCTTTATGTTAAAATAGCAGCAAAAGGAGGTTAATCCATGCTTCAGGTAAAAGTGCCTATATCAGCTGATGATATTATTGAAGCGGTTAAAAAGATGAAGAAGGCGGACAGGGAAGCTTTTGTTGAGGATCTGCTCGCTATAACTTCTCCGGAATACCTGCAGAGCGTAAAGGAATCGCGTGCTGATTATAAAGCAGGCAGGACAAGATCGCATAAAGAACTTTTTGATAAATGACCTATCGTCTTGTTTATACCCGCAGAGCCGAAAAGGACATAAAGAAGCTCGATCCTTCCGTAAAAAACCATATCGCAAAATCTCTTCTTAAACTTCAATCTGACCCTGTGAAAAGTTCAGAAAAACTTACAGACCCGAGAATTGGCACATATCGATTCAGAACAGGTGACTACAGGATTGTTTTTGATATTGAAGGGAAAGATATAGTTGTTCTCAGGCTCGGCCATAGAAGGGATATATATAAACGGTTGTAGGTGGGCAATGTGACTTTATTTCCCCTTATAATGCTTGTTTTTTTGCCCTGAAAGTGTTATCCTTTTAATCAGATTTGTATCATTATTTTGTAACGTATTGAAAGAGTGGGATTTTCCCGCTCTTTTGTTTTTATAGGCATATGAAAATAAAAGAACTTAGCACTAAAGTATGGAACCTTATTGAACCGGTGGTCAGCTCTCTCGGGTTAGAGCTTGTTGATATTGAGTTGAACGAGATGAACAGGAAGGCTTTGCTGAGGGTTTTTATTGATAAGAAAGAAGGCGTGTCAATAGATGATTGTACGAATGTAAGCCGTGAAATAAGCGCTCTTTTTGATGTGGAAGATCCTATACCGCGTGCATATGTTCTTGAGGTATCTTCTCCCGGTATTGACCGTCCTTTTAAAGGGCTGAAGGATTATAAGAAACAGATCGGAAAGACGGTCAGGGTAGTCACACATGAACCCATTGATAAACAGACATTCTTTGTCGGGAAGCTTGAAGAGGCCGGTGAGGACTCAATAGTTCTGCTTCTCCCGAAAGACCGTAAAATCGTTTTGCCATATACTAATATCTCGAAGGCGAGATTGGAGGTAGAAATATAATGAACCGTGATCTCATACATATTATTGAGCAGATGAGTAAAGAAAGAGGCATTCCCAAGGAGTCGATACTCAGTACTCTTGAATCAGCTCTTTTATCAGCTGTCAGAAAAAAATATGGGCTTGAAGTTGAAATAACCATAAAGATAGACGATGAATCAGGCGAGATTACCATCACCGCACTGAAGAATGTTGTTGAAAAAGTAAGCAACAACTCTGAGGAGATATCGCTTGAGGACGCTCAGAAAATAGACCCCTCTAAACAGTTGGGTGATACTGTCGAGTCCCCGATCTCTGTTGAGAACTTCGGAAGAATTGCTGCACAGACAGCAAAACAGGTCCTTTTTCAGCGTGTGAGGGAGGCTGAGAAAGAGGCAATATTCGAGGAGTACAAGGACAAGGCCGGTCAGATAGTCAGCGGTGTTGTCATGCGTAAAGAGAGGGGCAGTTATTTTGTTGCACTCGGACGGGCCGAGGCCTTGCTCCCTGTAAAATCCACTCTGCCGACAGAGACGCTTAAGAGAGGCGATACGGTCAGGACATATATCGAAGAGGTAAAGGTGACCTCTAAGGGACCTGTGATACTTCTTTCAAGGACACATCCAAACTTTGTTGCCGAGCTGTTCAGCATGGAGATCCCGGAGATATATGAAGGTCTTGTGACTATTAAAGGTATTGTTCGGGAAGCCGGTGAAAGGACAAAGATCACTGTAGCATCATCAAATATGATGATTGACCCTGTCGGAGCCTGTGTGGGCATGAAGGGTACGCGTGTACAGTCCATTGTCAGGGAGCTTAGAGGCGAGAGGATAGATATAATTCCATGGACTGAAGATCCCAGGGTGCTGCTTGCAAAGGCATTAAGTCCTGCCCAGGTCGAAAGTATCGGTATCAATGAAGAAGAAAAATCAGCAATGGTAGTGGTGAATGATCAGCAGCTTTCTATTGCTATAGGCAAAAGGGGACAGAATGTCAGGCTAGCCATGAAACTGACCGGCTGGGACATTGATATAATAAGCGAGACCGAGTATAACAAGATGAGAAAGGGCGAGATCGAAACGCAGCTTGAAGAGTTGCAGCGTGGTGAAGATCAGACAGGCGAGGAAGCCCCTGCAGCTGAACCCGAAGATGAAGAAAAGGAATGAACATTCCGGAATACCCGAAAATGCCGGCAATAGCTCTCAGACAACAAAAGACACCCATGTCCGGTCTGTAAAGGGCATTGGTCCTGCAAGGTCCGTGCTGCTTGATAAGCTCGGGATACAGACAGTTAAAGACATCCTCTATTATTTCCCCTGGCGTTATGAAGACCGTACAGACCTTAAAGATATAAAAGATCTTGTTCCCGGCACGCTCCAGACAATCCTTTGTGAAGTCGTATCCTCTGAAATAATAATCACTCCCAGAAAGAGATTTAAAATTTTTGAGCTGACAGTTGCCGACAGCACCGGTAATGTCAGGGCGAAATGGTTTAATCAGGCATTTCTGAAAAAATATTTTGATAAGGGCCGGAAGGTCATTCTGAGCGGGATTGTCAAAGGCAATCCATATTCCGGTTCAGGCCTTGAAATGGAAAACCCCGAGTTCGAACTGCTTTCCGGTGAAGACACTCTTGTCCATACCGCAAGGATAGTCCCTGTTTATAAAGCCACTGAAGGGATAACACAAAAACAGTTAAGGACTTTGATGTTCAATATTACCGGGGAATATGCGGCCTTGATAAAGGAGTATATGCCTTTGAAAATAATTGAAAGAAATGACCTGATGCCGCTTGACAGGGCAGTTAAAGAGGCGCATTTCCCTGAAGGCTCCGCTGATGTGAGCGCCCTTAACAGGTATATGGGGCCTGCGCACAGAAGGCTTATATTTGATGAATTTTTCATGCTTGAACTCGGCCTTGCCCTTTTGAAGAAACGGGAGGCCCTCGAAAAAGGCATAAGTTTTAATAAAGAGGGTACATTGGTAAAGGAACTGATAAAGGGCCTTCCATTTGACCTGACATCTTCCCAGCAGCGTGTGATCGATGAAATAAGGGCTGATATGAAACGCCCTGTACCTATGAACAGGCTTGTGCACGGGGATGTCGGCTGCGGCAAGACAATAGTTGCGCTGGCCGCAATGCTTAAGGCTGTTGAGAACGGATATCAGGCCTGTCTTATGGCGCCCACCGAGCTTCTCGCAGAACAGCACTACATTAATATACATTCGATGGTCGAATCTCTTGGTATCAGGCCCGTTCTTCTTACGTCAGGATGTAAGGACAGACCCCTGGACGCGATAGCCGGCGGAGATGCCATGATAGTCATCGGAACTCACGCATTGATCCAGGAGCATGTGGAATTTAAACAGCTCGGGATTGCTGTTATTGATGAACAGCACAGGTTCGGGGTTGTCCAGAGGGCTGAGCTGAGAAAAAAAGGCGTGTCCCCTGACATACTCATAATGACTGCGACACCTATCCCCCGGACACTTTCACTGACCCTTTACGGGGACCTTGATATATCAATTATAGATGAACTGCCTGCTGGCAGGAGACCGGTCATTACCAAAGTTTTCTTCCCTTCACAGAAAGAGCGGATATACTTCATGCTTAATGATGAGTTTTCAAAGGGCAGGCAGATATATGTTGTTTATCCTCTTATAGAGGAATCTGAGAAGCTTGACCTGAAGTCTGCCATCGACGGGGCAGAGGCCTTTAAAAAGAAATTTCCCGAAAAGCGCATCGGACTTATTCACGGCAGGATGCCTGCTGCTGACAGGGAGAGGGTCATGTCCGCGTTCAAGGCTGGGGAGATAGACCTGCTTGCTGCGACCACCGTGATAGAGGTCGGAATAGATGTGTCTAATGCCTCGCTGATGCTTATTGTGCATTCAGAGAGATTCGGGCTTTCACAGCTGCACCAGCTAAGGGGTAGAATAGGCAGGGGCGGGCATGAATCATACTGCCTGCTGATGGCTTATCCGCCTTTCACTGAAGATGCAAAGATACGGCTCAAGGCAATGGAGTCAACATGCAACGGGTTTGAGATAGCTGAACAGGACCTTGCCATACGCGGGCCGGGTGACTTTTTCGGCACAAGGCAGTCAGGTATTCCGGATTTGAAAATTGCTGATATAATACGTGATATCAAAATACTCGAGAAGGCCAGAAAAGAGGCATTTGAGTTAATAGAAAAAGAACCGCTCCTTGGATCCTGTCCATTGTTAAAAGAGGCTGTACACCAAAAATGGATGGGTAAACTGGAGCTGATAAAAAGTTAAATAAGCAGAAGGGCAGACACGCAGGTCTGCCCCAACAGTATTATAGGAGGATTTTATGAATGACAATGTAAGAAAAAGCCTTGCCACCGGCATAACCCGTATGAAATGGATAGCCAGTTATGTTGCCAGAAGGACAAAGGCGGAGACATCAGCGGCAAAAAAACTTTATGAGAGCAGCAAGATAGAATCTAATATAGATGATATCTATATGGATATTGGTAAAAGAGTCGTTGAACTAAAGGAAAAAAACAATAAGGACGAAACAGATGTATTCAGGGATTTTATAATCCAGAAGGCGCTTGATGAGATAAGGAACATGAAAGAGACCATGAATGAATACAAAAAACAGGCAAAAGAAGCTAACAATATTCCGGAATGATAATTAATGCAGCCGCGTTCATATTAGGCGCGGTAATAGGGTCTTTCCTTAATGTCTGTATTTACCGCGTACCTGTGGGCCTGTCAGTGGTAAGCCCGCCTTCAAGGTGCTCTTCATGCGGGGCGCCGGTGAAATTCTATGACAATGTCCCGATCATAAGCTATCTGGCCCTGATGGGGAAGTGCAGGTCATGCAGGGCCTCCATATCAATACGTTATCCATTAATAGAGCTTTTGAACGCACTGCTTTATGTTGCTGTAGTAAGCAGGTTCGGGAATGAGTCGATATGGGTAGTGTTGACTTACTGCGCCTTTGTTTCAGCCGCGGTGGTTATAATTTTCATCGATATTGACCATATGATAATCCCTGACAGTATAACCTATCCGGGAATCCCGCTTGCCCTTATTCTGGGGGCCGCAATACTTCCTGACCCGTTCATGCGCTTTGAACTGCTCGGTGCCAAAAATGCTGTCATAGGTTTTCTGGCCGGGGGCGGGGGTTTTTGGTTGATCTCTGCAGCAGGACGGGCGATACTTAAAAAAGATGCGATGGGAGGCGGGGACATAAAGCTGATGGCCATGATAGGCGGCCTTATTGGCTGGAAAGGGGTCATCCTTACAACATTCATGGGAAGCCTCGCCGGTTCAGTCATAGGTATTCTGCTTATGCGTATAAAAGGACGGGAATGGGGTTCGAGGATACCTTTCGGGCCTTATCTCATACTTGGTTCTCTTATAAGTCTTTTCTGGGGACAGGAGATAATTACCTGGTATCTTTATGCGGGGTAATTCTTTCATCAAAAAACTCACAATATCAACATTCGCGTTTATAGGTCTCCTTACAGGTATATTTCTTTTTTATTCAATACAGGATAAAAGTCTTTATTATGCCGCTGCCGCAGGAGCGCTTGTTGTGACAGCGCTTTTAATAGCTGTGATCGTGAGACAGGGCAGTGCGTCCGGCAAGGGCATGGGTGAAGAAAAAGGCTCTGTCGGGTTTGTGGTGGACACGTTCCAGGACCTTGTCGGGAAGCTCAAGGAGAAAGAGAGAGAGCTTGAAAAGTTGAAGGCCGTTGCCGAGGAAAAAGCGGGCAGTATCGAGGCGTATAACGAGAACATCCTCCAGAGTGTGCCGAGCGGTGTAGTCAGTATTGATAATGAAATGGTGATAAAAAGCATCAACCGCGCGGCATCAGAGATTCTCGGAGCAGAGATCAAAGCTGTGATAGGCAAAAGGCCGAAGGAAGTCTTTAATGAACCGCTTGCAGCGCTTATGTCCGCTGGAGATGCTCTGTCGCGTGGTGAATACCGGTATGTGACCTCTGACAACAGGCATGTATGGCTCGGTATAACAACATCAACGTTAAGTAACATGGGCGGTGAGCAGATAGGACGTATTTTTGTATTTAGTGACCTGACCGGCATAAAAGCCCTTCAGGACCAGCTGGAACTCAGGCAGAGACTCAGCCAGCTTGGTGAAATGTCTGCCGGTATAGCGCATGAAATGCGCAACTCTATGGCTGTTATTTCCGGCTATGTGAAGCTTGCTGCAAAAAAAGGCGGAGATGAGGTGCAGTCTGCTGTTGAGCCTATTGCGGAAGAGATAAAGAACATGGACAGTATAATCTCTGAACTCCTTGCCTTTGCAAAGCCTTCTGTTCTGAACAGGGAAAAAATTGATATGGCCGGCTTAATAAAAGGAGCTGCTGATACGGCATTCAGAGGACATGATAATATTGAATTTATTTTAAATTCACCTGCAGAGCTGATGCTGAATGCTGACAGGGTTCTTATGAGGCAGGTGTTTTCCAATATGTTCATTAATGCTGTTGATGCGGTCTCAGGTCACGGCATTATAGAGACAGACCTGGTGCGCAGAGGCGATACTGCTGAGATAAGGATAAAAGATTCAGGCTCGGGAATTCCGGAGGAGATCCGGCAAAAGATCTTCCTGCCTTTTTTTACAACAAAAGATGAAGGTGTCGGGTTCGGTCTGGCCCTTGTGCAGAAAATAATCATTTCTCACGGGGGAAGCATTGAGGTCAGGAGCAGTGAAGGGACGGGTACTGTATTTATGATAATCATTCCCGTAGAATAGTTGTAATTATCAAAGTGTATATAATAATTAAAAGATGAGTATTTTTTTAAGTTTTAATATAAAATTCCCGATGTTATAGTAACAACCAGATTTTTGAAAGGAAACGGAGCTTGATGAAATTTTCCCGTGACAATTCAGCGCTTGATGATGAGACAGCTGAACGACTGAATGAGATAAAGAAAGCGGACATTGTAATTGGAATACCGAGCTATAATAATGCCGACTCCATCGGTCGTGTTATAAAGGCCGCTGAACTGGGCCTTGCAAAGTATTTCCCTTTTTATAAAGGTCTGATAGTTATTTCAGAGGGCGGGGACGTTCAGGCAACAAGGGATGCTGTTGAGATGCTTAAGGATAAGCATTATTTTAAGAATGCATTTATATCCAGACCCAAATACGATACAGAAATAGTTGTCACAAAGTACAAAGGTCTGTCCGGGAAGGGAACAGCCATAAAGGCGATATTTGAGACCTGCAGCATGCTTAATGCCAAAGCCGGCTGTATGCTCGATTCGGATCTCAGAAGTATATCACCTGAATGGATAGAGCTGCTTATATCCCCCATCATATTGAAAGATTTCGGTTTTGTCACTCCGTTCTATTCAAGGCATAAATATGATGGTACAATTACAAATATGATCGCATACCCGTTTACTTGGACACTGTACGGCAGACGTGTGCGCCAGCCGATCGGAGGAGAGTTCGGGTTCTCACTCGGACTTGTAGACAGCCTGCTAGCCAAGGACGTCTGGGAGACGGACATTGCAAGGTTCGGCATAGATATATGGATGACAACGGTCGCTATTTGTGAGAACTTTAAAATATGCCAGTCCTTTCTCGGGGTAAAGATACATGACGACAAAGACCCTGGATCAGACCTGGGCCCCATGTTCAAGCAGGTGGTCGGTACCATCTTCGGGCTGATGGACATATATCAGGAAAAATGGCTCAGTGTGACAGGAAGCAGGCCTACCGCGATCTTCGGGTTTGAGTCAGAGCTTTCCCCAAAGCCTATCGGTGTTGATGCCGGGGTGCTTATTGATAAGTTTAAACACGGTGCCGGGGAATATATGGAAGTATGGAAGAAGGTGCTGGAAAAGGAAAATTTACGGAAGATTCAGGAGGTCGCGCAGCTTGATACAGCGCACTTTGAACTTCCGATAGAACTATGGATAAAGTCTGTCTTTGATTTTGCCATTGCGTATAAAAAACAGCCTGATATGCTGAATGCTGATAAAATAATCGAGGCCCTTGTTCCGATCTATTATGCTATGACAGCATCTTTTGTAAATAAAACATATAATCATGATGCCCACCAGGCAGAGGAAGTGGTCAATGAGCAGTGTGAAATATTTGAGAAACTCAAGCCTTACCTTGTAGAGAACTGGGCATCGAAAGAAGAAGTAGGAGCTGCTGAATGAATAAAAAGGTCCTGGTCGTAGATGACGAGAAAAATATAAGATTATTGCTGAATGAAGAGCTTACTGACGAAGGGTATGATGTAATCACTGCCGAGAGCGGAGCCGTTGCTTTGGAGAAGATAAAAAATGAACACCCTGATATTGTGACCCTTGATATTAAGATGCCGGGAGAGGATGGTCTCAGCATTTTAAGGAAGATCAGGGAAATAGAGTATGACCTGCCTGTGATCATATGTTCAGCATACAGTATATACAAGAGCGATTTTTCGGCTGTTGCGGCTGATCACTATGTTGTAAAGACATCAAATTTTGATGAGCTGAAAAATAAGATCAGCGAGATTTTGAGCTATTCAGCCTGATCTTTCTGTTTTTATATGAATAGTTTTTCTGTTTCCCGTCAATTTTCTTCATAATAAGCATAGATTAAATTTCTATCGTTTAAAAATTCAAGAATTTACCATGTAATGTCGAAAATAATTACATAATCAATTTAATAACATGTCTGCTTATTTGCCTGTCAAACGAGCCGGCACCAAAATATCATCATCATGATTAAAAAAGTTAAAACAAAAGAACTTAAGCCGGGAATGTTTGTTCATGAGATCGCCCGTAACTGGCTGAATCATCCTTTTCTGGAAAATAGTATCAAGATTGAAAATGAGCAGGTGATCAAGAAAATTACGTCTCATGGTATCGAAGAAGTCCTTATCGATACTGCCAGGGGGCTGGATGTTGAAGGCCCTCTGCCTGTAAAGGGAGAGAAGATAGATTTCCGGAAAAAGGCTGATGATGTCGATGTCATAGACTTTAAACATGAGCCTGAGGTCATCAGGCCTGTTTCAATTTATGATGAAGTTGATAAGGCAAAAAAGATAAAAAAAGAGTCGATGAAGACGGTACAGAAAGTCATGGATGATGTTATTTCAGGAGGGAAGGTAGAGAAGGCTGCGGTGGTAGAGGTTGTAGATAATATCATGGACTCCGTACTCCGGAATCAGGATGCGCTGATGGGACTTGGAAGGCTAAGGAAGACAGATGAATATACCTATACACACTCAATGGGAACCTGCGTGCTTATGGTCTCTTTCGGGAGGATGCTTGGACTTTCTCCGGACAAGATAAGATATGCAGGGGTCGGGGCATTGCTTCATGATATAGGTAAGACCAGAATACCCGTTAATATATTAAATAAGGTGGGCAGGTTATCTGCTGCGGAGTTTGAAATAGTAAAAGGCCATGCCGAATATACACGCATCATACTGGAAGAGACTGTCGATATTAATGATACGACCATGAGAACCGCCTGTGAACATCACGAAAGGCTTGACGGTTCAGGATATCCCGGTAAATTAAATAAAGATGGCATCAGTCTTTTCGGACAGGCAATGGCCATAGTGGATGTATATGATGCAGTAACATCCGACAGGTGCTATCAGCGTAAAATACAGCCTACGCAGGCACTGAGCCTGCTCTATGAATGGAGCGGGCAATATTTTAACGCTGAACTGGTGCAGAAGTTCATACGCTGTGTGGGTATATATCCGGTAGGCTCGCTTGTGCGGCTTGACAGCGGTCTGCTTGGCGTGGTGGTGTCACATTGTGAGGAAAGCCTGATGCAGCCGGTCCTGCGAATTGTCTTTGATACAAAAAAGAATAATTATGTTACGTTTCCTTATGATATTGATATTTCCAACCCCTCGAGTAATGGAGGGGGTGACAGGATCATTGGTTATGAAGATCCGGATAGATGGAACTTGCTGCCTGAATCGTATTTGCAGTAATTATATATGATAAAAAAAATCAAAACAGAAGAACTTATTGTGGGGATGTTCATTCACGACCTGAACTGCAGCTGGCTGAACCATCCCTTTTTTAAGGGCGGCAAAAGTATACATGTCGGTAGAAAACAGATCATTGATAAGATCTTTGAATATGGTATCAAAGAAGTCTATATTGATACTGACAAAGGTTTGGATGTAGGGGATACCCCTGATGAAGAGACGCCTTCTGAATCGGAGAAGAAAAACGAAAGGCCTGCCGGCAAAAAGCCTGTATCCGCAAAACCTGCCGCAGTAGAAGAAATATTAACAAAAGTTCCGGTTGCAGGAACTGTCCCTGGAAAAGAATCGCCTTCCGGGCCTGTTTTTACGGAAAAGAGTCTGCCGGGCAAAGTACCTGCCGTCCCCGGGAAGTCTGTCAGTGGAAAGTCTGTATCCAACGGATCTGCTCTAGTTGATGAGGAAATATCAACTGAAGCTCCGCAAGTAGAAAATGCACCTGGAAAGAAAGCTGAAAAGCCGGAAAAGAAAAAGTCCAGGCCCGTCACAGATGCTTCGATAAATGAAGAAATAGCAAACGCAAAGAAAATAAAAAAAGAGACAATACAGACCGTCCGTAAGATAATGGACGATATAAAGCTCGGCAAGCCAATCCAGAAGGAAAGGGTTGAGGAAGATGTTGAGAATATAATTGAGTCTGTTTTTAGAAATTCCGATGCGCTTGTTGGCCTGGCCAGGCTCAGGACGGTTACCGAGTATCTCTACAGTCATTCGCTCAGTGTGTGTGTCATGATGGTTACATTCGGTAAATATCTTGGTTATGATGCTCAGACCATCAAGGAGGTTGGGCTCGGCGCAATGCTTCATGATATAGGGGCAGGTATGGTGTCCCAGAGGATAATCAATAAAGAAAGCGGACTCACAAAGGAAGAGTATGAGAATGTGAAAGAGCATGTGCAGTACGGATACAATATCCTTCTCGAGACAAAGGGTATATCTGAAAAGTCTCTTGTGACCATGTATCAGCACCATGAGAGGATGAACGGCGCCGGCTATCCCCAGGGAATTAAGGGAGATGAAATATCCCGGTACGGGCAGGCTATTGCGATAGTTGACGTGTATGATGCACTCACGACCAAAAGAAGCTACAGGCATAAGATCCAGCCCACTGAGGCTCTGAGGATGATATATCAGTGGCGGGGCAATGAATTCAACCCTGACCTTGTAGAACACTTTATACGCTGTATCGGTATTTATCCGGCAGGCACGCTTGTAGGCCTTGAGAGCGGACTCCTCGGTATAGTTGTCTGCCACAAGGGTCAGGACCTGCTCCAGCCTGTGCTGCGTATTGTCTATGATACCAAAAAGGACAGGTACCTTATGCCGTACGACGTTGACCTTTCAGACCCTTCTGATAATTCAGCGGGGGACAGCATCGTAAGTTATGAGCTGCCTGAACGCTGGAACGTCCAGCCTGAAATGTACCTGTAACGGCAATTACTAATTACTAAGTACAAATTATTAAGTAGTTATTAATGATTTGTCTCTCGTAATTCTTAATTGGTAATTCGTAATTATTCCTGTCTTCCGTATGGGCTGAGTTCTCTCAGTTCGTTTATTATCCCCGGCATCTTCTCAAGAACGAAATCAACTTCTTCATCTGTTGTGTATCTACTCAATGAGAATCTTACTGAGCCGTGGATGCATGTGAAGGGTACACCCATTGCCCTGAGAACATGTGACGGTTCAAGGGAGCCTGATGTGCAGGCAGAGCCTGAGGATGCGCAGATGTTGTATTCGTTAAGCCTCAGGAGTATTGCTTCTCCTTCAACGTATTCAAAGCTTATGTTGGATGTGTTAGGAAGTCTGTTCTCTGTGTCTCCATTTACACGTGCACCCGGACATGTACTGAGCAGTCCCTGTTCAAGTCTGTCCCTTAAGTCTGTCATTTTCGAATTGCCATGGGATACATGTTCATGAGCGAGTTTGGCTGCTATGCCGAATCCGGCTATGGCTGCTACATTCTCTGTTCCGGCGCGCCGTCCTTTTTCCTGATGTCCGCCTATGATATACGGGTTAAAACGTGTGCCCCGTTTGACATAAAGCGCGCCGACACCTTTTGCCGCGTGCATCTTGTGTCCTGAAATAGAGAGCATATCAACAGGGATATCCTTCATGTTCACAGGTATCTTGCCTGCGGCCTGTACCGCATCTGTATGAAAGAGCAGACCTTTGGAACGCACTATGTCTGCAATTTCCCTTATCGGAAATATAACACCGTTCTCATTGTTTGCCTGCATTATCGAGACTATGGCTGTATCATCGTCAATTGAGGCCTCAAGTTCAGCCTGGTCCAGCCTGCCGAGCTTATCAACCGGAAGGAATGTTACTCTGTACCCCTGGCGCGCCATTGATCTGCTGAAGTTCAATACAGCGGGGTGTTCGACCCTTGTTGTTATGATATGTTTTTTGTCTGGCCTTGCGTGCAGCGCGCTCATGATGGCGGTATTGTCGCTTTCGGTTCCGCAGCTTGTGAATATTATCTCGTCTGTTTCAGCATTTATCAGTTTTGCGATCTTTTCTCTGGCAGCATCCACACTTCTGTGCAGTTGTCCGCCGAAGGTATGCATGCTTGAGGGGTTGCCGTAGAGGTCAGACAGGTAAGGCATCATCTCTTCCCTGACCTCATCAGCTATTTTTGATGTCGCGTTATTGTCAAGGTAGACTACATTCATTCTATCTCCACGCGGAGGTCGTCACTCACAAGCTCCCTTAACTTTTTCTCGATATTGTTTATCGTTATATCCGACATAAGGCATCCTGTGCATGCTCCGCGCATCGAGAGTATTACCCTGTTGCCGTCAACGTCTATGAGTTCCGCGTCCCCGTTGTCAGCCTGGAGCAGGGGCCGTATTTCTTTTTCTATGACATCCTGTATCAGTGCTATCTTTTTTATGTTGGTGAGCTTCCGAGTCGGTGCTGAAGGTTTTTCAGCAGGTTTTTCATGCCATACTTCGGCAAGGAGCTTTTCGATATCAGGCACACAGCTTCCGCAGCCGCCGCCTGCTTTTGTGAAGTTAATAATATCATCAACTGTGTGGAGGTTGTTCTCTTTTGCGACGCTCTTTATCTTTTCGTCTGTGACCCCGAAGCACTGGCAGACCACTTCACCTTCTTCGGTTGTTCGGGTTTTTTTTCCAGTATAATCAGCAATGGCCGCTTCGAGCGCTTCCTGTCCCATGACAGAGCAGTGCATCTTTTCGCGCGGAAGGCCGCCGAGGTATTCAGCAATATCGTCATTCGTGACATTCATCGCCTCTTCAAGTGTCCTGCCTTTTATCAATTCCGTAAGGGCTGTTGAAGAGGCTATCGCACTTGCGCATCCGAATGTCTGAAACTTTGCGTCAATTATCCTGCTGGTCTCTTTGTCGATCTTAAGGGTAAGTTTCAGCGCGTCACCGCAGACAATGCTCCCGACCTCGCCGGTAGCGTCCGCGTCTTTTATTTCGCCTGTATTTTTGGGATGAAGAAAGAGTTCTCTGACTTTGTCGGTGTATTCCCACATAACGTAAATATTTACATAGTTGTGCCTGCTTGTCAAGAAATTAATATGTATGATATATTTAAGCATCGATAGTAACTAACATAATTCAGCATAACCCCGGAGTATCTGTCTGGTAATTATGAGCAGTTACTTTATAAATTAAAGGGTTAAGATGGATAAATTAAACCCTTGTCTGAGGCGGGGCTGACCAGAGGAGATATTATGCCTATATACGAATACATGTGTAAAAGCTGTAATAAACAGTTTGAGGTGATGCAGAAGATCAATGCCGAACCGCTCACAAAATGCAGATCCTGTGAAGGTGAGCTTAAAAAAGTTATAACCAGTACATCATTTGTCCTCAAAGGCGGTGGATGGTATGTGACCGATTATCCAACAGCTGACAGGAAGAATGCCGGAAATGCAAAAGGTTCATCTGGAAAAACAGCCGTAAAAACAGAGAGCAAAAAGAACCCTCTGAAGCTTGATAAATAATGTCCATTAAAGATGCCTTGAATTCCGCTCCGCATATCCATGTGCCTTATGAGATGGTGGATAAATATCTTTTTTATATCAGAAATAAAAATCCGAATCTTGAAATATACTTCGGCTCAAGAAACTTTGATAATATTACCAAAGAAGATATTTTTTCATTAAAAAGTAAATTAGGCTATGACCCGTGCATATCAATACATGCTCCGTTCATGGACCTTTCCCCGGGAGCGGTCGATCCCGCGGTGAGGGAGCTGACCATAAAGAGATTTGCCCGTACCCTCGATTTTTCAGAGATACTTAAACCCAGGGCAATTGTATTTCATTCAGGCTATGACAGATGGAAATATGACAACAGGGTCGATATCTGGCTCGACGGCAGTCTCGAAACCTGGGCCACGATAAATAAAAGGGCCGCTGACCTGGGCATAGATATAGCGATAGAGAACATATTTGAGGAAGACCCCGAACATCTTGCCCTGCTCTCAAAAGAGATGAATGCCGATAATTTCGGGATATGCTTTGATACAGGACATTTTAACCTTTTTTCAAAACTGCCACTTAAGGAATGGCTCGGTATTATAAAGCCATATATAAAAGAGCTTCACCTCCATGACAATGAGCGTTATGCTGATGAGCATCTTGCGGTAGGTGACGGTAATTTTGATTTTAAGACGCTTTTTGAGGAAATTAACGGGATAGATTGTGTGCATACCATTGAGGCGCACAGTATAGAAGACGTAGAAAAAAGCATAGAGAAATTAAACGAATATAGATCGTAGGGGCAAGGCGCGCCTTGCCATTAGGTGGCATAGTCCCATTGGTAGTAGGGATAATTCATGAATTATCCCTACAGAGTTGCAATAAGGTTTCTCATTGAAAAACCTCTTAACTCCGGCAAACCGTCCCCCTTATACTGCACCATCACATTATGCGAAGCTCCCATGCCCT
>CBFDEG010000056.1:0-15413 GCA_965603765.1 uncultured bacterium
TTCTGCTCTTCCAATCTTATGCCCTGCCTCTACTGTCGTTACTTCCCCACTGCCGTTACTTTCCCGCTTAATTCCCTTGCTTATGTTCTTCATAAATTTTATAATGTTCTGTTTACTAATGTTAAAAGGTTTCAATGCCTGACAACGAGAACATTGCAGAATCAATAAAAAAATGATCCAGTTTTCAGATGTCACAAAATATTATGATGATGACGTAGTTCTTAAGAACATGTCATTCACCGTCAACAAAGGCGAACTTGTCTTTATCACCGGCCCGAGCGGTATCGGAAAATCAACACTCCTTAAACTCATATACTGCGCGGAACGCCCGGACCACGGAAATATCGTTGTTGCCGGATGGGACATAAAAAAACTCAAACAGGGAACAATACCATTTCTACGGCGCAACGTGGGCATTGTGTTCCAGGATTTCAGGCTCCTGGCAAACAAGACCGTATTCGACAACATAGCGCTTGCGCTCAGGATACATAATGTTCCCGCGTCTGAGATACGCGATGACGTGAACGACGTGCTGAAAGAGGTAAAGCTGCAGCACAAGGCGAACGTGCTCCCCCCTCACCTTTCTGGCGGTGAACAGCAGAGGGTGGTCATTGCAAGGGCAATGGTCTCAAAACCGACCGTACTGCTCGCTGATGAGCCGACAGGAAACCTTGACTCTGAGACATCAGCCTCGATCATGAACCTCTTCAGGGAGATAAATGCGAAGGGTACCACTGTTGTTATCGCAACCCATGACCATACCCTGTTTAATGGTACGGGCCGGCGGGTGCTTTATCTGAACAACCATCAGATCGAAAAGGAGATCAAAGGTTGAAAATATTCATATATGCCCTTCAGACATCCCTGAAAAGCCTCTGGCATGAAAAATGGCTGAACATTCTCACTATTCTCTCAATATCCCTCAGCCTTCTGATATTGAGCGCCTTTGCAACCATCACAATAAATGCCGACTCTGTGCTCAAAAACTGGTCAAGGAGTTTCGGGCTGGTCGTTTATCTCGATGATCACCTTACTGCTAAAGCTGAAAACGCGCTTAAAGCATATTTTGAAAAAGACAGCGATATAATCGAGATAAAATATATTTCAAAAGATATGGCAGCTGACGAGCTCAGGAAGATACTGGGAGAAAACTCCAGTGTACTTGATGAACTTAAAACCAACCCGCTGCCCTCTTCCTTTGAGCTCAAGCTCAAAAGAGAACTGCTGAAGCCTGCCATTGTAAAAGAAAAAGCAGATCAGATAAGCAGGATGAGCGGCATCGATGATGTTCAGTTCGGGGACAAGTGGCTCTCATCCCTTAATACCATTACAAATGTAATGAAGACGGGCGCGCTGGCTTTAGGCTGTTCGATACTGCTTGCCATAATATTTATTACCTACAACACAATAAAGATACTCTTCTACAGAAAAAGCGAAGAGATAGAGACACTGAAACTCCTTGGAGCAACAAGGACATTTATCAGACTGCCCTTTATGCTTGAAGGGCTTTTTATCGGTGTCATAGGAGGCATTATAAGTTCGGCGGTACTTTTCGGGACACAGACGTTCATAGCTACAAAAGGCATCGCCTTTTTACCGCCCATAAAGGCAATACTGGTTACATTACCATTATATATGTATCTGGCAGCCCCGGCACTCGGAGCATTTATGAGCCTGATCGGCTGCTTCATAGCAGTAGGAAAGATCAAATATTAAACCGTGGTCTCAATTATCAGGAGACAGGAACCTAACATGAACAGATCAAAGCAGAAATCTGGGACCTCTCTCCTCGTCATACTTTTCATGTCCTTTCTCCTTCTCGCGCCTTTTTCACCGCTTCTTAACACAGGCTACACCAAAGAACCTCTTTCTAGAATAGACCGGAATATCAAAAAGAAAAAGCTCAAAGCAAAGTCGATCCGGAAAAATATAATCGAAAAGAAAGAAAAGATAAAGGAAGCTATAAAAAAAGAAAGATCCGTACTGGAGAACATAGGCCTGATAGAGGACAAGATAAAACAGAAGAAGAATGAACTGTCCAGACTGAACAGGCGCATATCAAAGACCCGGTCCGAGGTCCTTCTGCTGTCTAAAGAGATACATGCAATATCAAAAAAACTGATCTCAAGGGAGCGGGACCTGGGTGCTCACCTGAAAAAACTCTATAAAGAGCAGTACAGGGACAATATCCTCATACTCATATCAGCAAGCGACAACCAGGACCTGATACGCAAAAGCAAATATCTCGGGCTCCTCTCGTTCAGGGACACGCGGATGATAAAAGGCTTCCGTGACGAGATCCATGAAGTGGAGCAGAAAAAAAAGAGCATGGAAAAGCTTCAGGCGAAGCTGGAGCAGAACACCAGGGACGCAAAAAAGAAAAAGAAAGAGCTCGAGACCCAACGCACCAGAAAGGACAAACTCCTGTCCACCATCAGGAGCAAAAGAGAGAATTACGAGCAGACCATAAAGGAACTGGAGCAGTCATCAAAGAATCTCCAGAAAATGATAAAAAAACTTGAGAAAAAGAAGGTCCCTGCTGCTGTATCAGGCAAAGGCTTCAGGGCATCCAAAGGACGGCTGCCCTGGCCTGTAAGCGGCAAGGTCATTGTCCCGTTCGGAAAGTATAAGGACCCGAAATTTAATATAACCGTCTTTAAAAACGGCATAGAGATAAAAGCAGGTCCAAACGACAGGCCGAGGGCCATAGCCGGCGGCAATATTGTCTACGCTGACTGGTTCAAGGGGTACGGACTGCTGCTGATAATCAATCATGGCGGCGGGTATCACACACTTTACGGCAACCTTGCCGAGATTTTTAACAAACCAGGTGATATAATTAACAAAGGAACGGTAATCGGGAAGGTCGGTAAATCAAGGATACTTAATATACCTTCGCTTTACTTTGAGGTCAGATATAAGGGCAAACCATTGAACCCTGTTATCTGGTTAAAAAAGAGATCCGTACGTCCAAAAAGAAAATATAAATAAATAAAAACAACGGAGAGTTCGTCTCCGGCATACAGGAGGATGAATGTTCAGACGCAAAACAACTTTAATCGTATTATTGATAATACTTGCTGCTTTCACTATTGTTACAGTTGGCAGGACCCTGCTCGAAAGCGCAGAGGCAGTTGAAAACAGCCATTACAAAAGGATCAAGACATTTACCGAATCACTCTCGCTCGTCAAGAAAAATTATGTAGAAGATGTAGATGAAAAAGAGCTTGTATACGGCGCCATAAAAGGCATGCTCAACTCTCTTGACCCGCATTCATCCTTCATGCCGCCCGAGGCATTCACAGAAATGAAGGTAGATACAAAAGGAGAGTTCGGCGGACTCGGCATCCAAATTGGCATGAAAGACAATATACTGACAATAATAGCCCCTATTGAGGACACACCGGCGCACAAGGCCGGGGTCAAGTCCGGTGACAAGATAATAAAGATAGACGGTGATTCCACAAAAGACATCAGCCTGCATGACGCTGTCTCAAAGCTGAGAGGTTTAAAAGGGACCCCGGTGACTATCACTATCGTACGAAAAGACCTTGATAAACCTCTTGATATAACAATTGTAAGGGACATCATTAAAATAAAGAGCGTAAAATCAAAGATAATCGATGAATCAATAGGATATGTAAAGCTCACGCAGTTCCAGGAGAAGTCAGCTGAAGACCTGCAAACTGCCATGAAGGAACTGAAAGAAAAAGAGATAAACGCCCTTATCCTCGACCTCAGAAACAACCCCGGCGGACTCTTAAAGGCTGCTGTTGATGTCTCAAACCTGTTTCTTCCATCCGGAAAACTTGTTGTCTATATAAAGGGAAGAGAAGGGGACAAGACAGAATTCCATACAGCAAACGGCAATAAATATTTTGATTACCCCATGGTCGTCCTTGTAAACGAAGGAAGCGCCAGCGCGTCAGAGATCGTCGCGGGCGCCATGCAGGATTGGGGCAAGGCTGTGATAATGGGCATGCAGACATTCGGCAAAGGATCCGTACAGACAGTCATTCCGCTGTCAGACGGCTCTGCATTGAGGCTGACAACAGCACGTTACTACACGCCAAAGGGCAGGTCCATACAGACCACCGGTATCACTCCTGATATCATGGTCGAGCTGGAAGCAACGAACGGCACACAGACCCATCATGTACTCAGAGAAAAGGACCTTGATAAACATCTTGAGAATGATGTTGCGAAAGAAGATAAAACAGAAACAGAAAAACCCAAAGAAACAGCGACTGTAACACCTGCTGTCAAGGAAGATGATGACTCCCAGCTCCAGCGTGCGATAGACCTGCTTAAAGGACTGAGGGTCATACAGCACCTGCAAAAGGCATCCTGAACAATATCGCCGGCAGGAGATCATCTCCTGCCGGCTTTTTCATTTTATAATACTTCCACTCTCATAAAATGTTTTTTGTAGATCCTGTATATATTCAATATCAAACTCCAAAACAACCACATAAAACATCCTTTTTACAAATACTTAGCTAAATTCATCCCTATCATTTAAAGCTAACCTCATGGTTATGACCACCACGCTCTGTCATCTTTGCCTATACTGCTATAATTGAATGTAACTTCCGGCACATTCGTGCTGATATATAGGCAGGATGGAAAAGAAGAGACACTGTATGTAAAGATATCCGGATGCAGGGGAGTAACTATCTGTGCTCCCTTTAATGAATGGCTCAATTTGCTATCCAGGATGAAATGGTGTCCCCTGCATGACTCGAACACGGTACTCCAGAGTCATAAGAAAATGATCATTCCTGATCAAAACTTATAGCTTACAGTTAACAATCCGGAGATACCTTCCCGGGGGAAATCATCAGGCGCAAGCATCTGTGCACCTGAAGTGTCAGGATCCTTGAACCTTTCATCAAGGAGATTGTGGATAGTCCCCTGTATCTGAAGGGTCTTATAGAAGTTTTTAGCTGTCACTGCGAGATCAACGGTTGTATAAGGTGCCATATCATCTCTGGTATCGCCCGAAGACCTTGGCCGTTCACCCGTCCATAGTATGTCCGTATGCAGGTTAAGATGTTTTGTGAGACCATAATTTATGATGCCTGACGCAAGATGAGATGGAACGTACGGCAGCTTCTCGTCCGTATCTCCGTCCCTCGGGTCCTGCCAGGTGTAGGAAAGTTTCCAGTAATCATCAGTTGAATACTGGTCGGTCAGCATGAATTCCATTCCTTCAATATCCGCCTTGCCGCCATTTACATGCAGGGCCGGAGAACTGGTTGTGTCCCATACTATGATGTCTTCTACTTTGCTGTTGAAATAAGTAAGGTCGACGCTGAAGGACTTTGCAAGTCTTAAACCAAGCCCTGTTTCAAATGTGCTGATCTTTTCAGGATCGAGGTCCTTGTTGCCAATATTCACGGGATTGTTCCGGTTATACATTTCTACAAAATTCGGAGCCCTGAATGCCTGTCCGTACAGGATCTTCAGGCTTGCGTTCTCTCTGAATCCCCATACGGCGCCTATCTTCGGGTTTGTGGTGCCCCCAAAATCGCTGTAGTTGTCATGTCTTACACCAGCGGTGAGGCTCAGGCTGTCAGTAACTCCCCATTCGTCCTGTATATATACAGCCCATACCTCTCTTTTTGCATCCTGGTTCCAGTTTTCTACCTCCTGGACACTGCCGAGGTCGATCGCTACAGGAGGATACATAGTGGGGTCGAAGTTAGCGTATTGATGAACGTCGAATTGCTTCATATCTTCATACATCACACCTGCTATCAAATGATTGCTGTCATCAATGTCATAATTGATCTGCACTTCTCCGCCGACTGTCCTGTCCTTGAGCCATGGTCTTCCTATCATTCCGTCAGGAAACTGCCCGGCATAGCCTTCGGGCAATAGTTCAATATCTGATCTTTGTTCATAATAGTCATAATATAGTCTGTAGGTAGAAGAAAGTTTGCTGTTGATATCATGGTCATAGGTTATTTCGGCCCAGTAATTATCAATAGGGTTGCGGCTGTCGTCTGTAAGAGCGTAAGACAATCCAATGTAATGACCTTTATCTTCTGTTTTTATATAATGACCGCGAAAGGTCAATCCGTTATACGCGGCCTTAAGGAACATGTCTGTTTTTTCGCTCCCCATATAGACATCTCCGGGTGCTGTCGTGAATGGAGAGCCTGACAGCACGTCTGTCTTTATCGTTATGTCCGGTCCATCGGTGGTCAGGTGATCAAAGCTGCCGGATATCTTAAGACCGTTATCAAGCGACTTGCCGCCTGTAAGGTTTATCTTGCGTGTATCAAAACTTCCGAATGTGCCTTCCACTTCAAGGCCGTCGATCTCTTCAGGGTCTCTGGTTATTATGTTTATCACGGCCGCAAAGGCGTTGGCCCCATATAAAGCGGAGCCGGGGCCGCGGATCACCTCGATCCGCTTGACCTTTTCCATGGACAGGTCATCGACCAAGTCATATAAGGCACTGCCTGTAAAATTCTTATTAAGGGAATGGCCGTCGATCATCACCAGGATCTTTTCCGATGTCTGGGTCCTGATACCTCTGACCTCGAACATTGTCGTACCGAACTCATTGAACGAAAGTCCGAAACCGGGCACCATCTTGAGGACATCCCTCAGGTCCCTTGCTCCCATGTCCCTTATCTCTTTGGCAGTGATAACTGTTGCGATCGCAGGGGCTTTTCTGACAGGCGTTGCGTGCCTTGTGGCTATTACCATTTCTTCCACTTCAAAAAAAAGCAGGAGTTCCTCTGCGGTTTCGGTTTGGAGTTCAGCCAATTGAAAGGCAAACGATGGTAAACAAAGGGAAAGTAAGATTAAAATTACGAATAAATATCTGATCATTGTTCTCTTTCCCCTTTTTCAGGCTTCAGGAGATATAAAGAAATTTGACGTTTCTCAATACCACCATTTTTATAATATTAATTAACGCGATCATTTTTCTATTAATTAATTTTAATCAGGCTATAAGGGAAACTATTAGGGGGTTTTCCTTAGTAATACTCAGTATTACTTTGTAAAAATGGCGCCCACTTCATAACTCGAAAATGCGGTACCAGGCTCGGGAATGCGATTTAAGTAAAATTTACAAGTTGGATAAAGTTATTTATTACTCTATTCTTCAGCTCTCTTGCGTTCAGTAGCAACTTTACCGTGTTCAACTACAGCAATAACATCTCCATCTTTATTAAGGATGGGGTATGCGTTAATATCTACAGGAAGTGACACCTCAGTTGCAGACTGAAAACTGAATGCGGGTTTTTTTGTCTCTATGGCTTTCTTTGTAGGGCAGTCAGGACATATTTCTTTTCTTCCCTGATAAACTTCATAGCATACTTTGCCAATTAGATCTTTCCCGTACTGTTTCTCAACAATTCTATTGACCCTTTCGATCCTGTAATTTATATTTATAACAGTTAGAAAATCAGTTATTGCGTCGAATATAGAGTTCAGTTCATTTTCAGATTTACTTAGCAGCTCCTGTGCCCGCTTGCGTTCAGAAATATCGGTAGCAATTTCCAGCCGCACCATATGATCGTCAACCCATTTTAATGCCTTATCCTGGATATAGTACCACCTGCCGTTGATCGTATTCTGGAATTCCCAGCAGTATACATCGGCTGGTTGTCCATCGGCAGTGAGCAATTTATCGTTAGAGCAGAAACTACAGGGTCCGTTTTGATCAACCTGGAGAGACTGCCAGCAGATCTTCCCTTCAATATCGCCGAACATGTCTCGTGTATATTTATTTACAAACAGTACCTCATAAGTTTTCATGTCAGCAACGTATACTCCGGCATTAAGACTATCCAGTACCATCAATAGCCGTTCATGAGATTCATTCATCGCCTTTCCGGCATTATATTTGTAAAGGGCCATTTCAATGGTATTTTTCAGGTCATAATCGGAGAATGGTTTACTCAAAAATCCAAATGGTTCTGTATGTCTTACATCTTCAGATAACATTATTTCTGTATAGGCTGATAGATAAATGACCGGAATAGCATTTATTAAGCGTATTTGTCTGGCAGCTTCAATTCCATTCATCTGACCCGCTAACATGATATCCATCAATAAAAGATCTGGTTTGATCTCTCGTGCTTTTTGAATTGCATCTTCTCCGGTTGCCGCTATATCCGGAACATCATATCCCATTCGCTTCAAGCGCAGCTGTATATCCCTGGCTGTAATGCCTTCATCTTCAACAACCAGTATCGTAGCTTTACCCATCAAGCTCCTGTCCTTATAAAAAATAGTTAATTCTAATTAAATTATATCAAACTTTTAACGGGTCATCATATAAAAAAATGCGGAGGGCAGCCCCATGACCCTAATGACACCCCCTGCGCGACTCGAATATGCGGCACCAGAGTTTAGGAACTTGAATTAGACAAAATTCATAGTTAGAAGAATGAATGTATGACACCAGCCACAATTTGGGTCAACGTGACAATGGCGCCAGTACTGCACCGAGACCCGGAATTTTCCGGATCAGGAATTCAACTGAGATCTCTGTTGCTTCCGCATCAAAAGCACGGATCCCGATCGCATCACAGACGATTATCGCAAAGGGCTCTTTAAGCCCGGATAACCAGCATCCCATCTCCCCGCTATTGGACTGAATAAAACAGCGTTCAATAGGCACAAGGGTGACTTCGCCCGCAACCATGGGATCACCTGCGCGCAGCTCATCCATTACGCATTACTCTGGCGCAGAGTGCGCCACGCACGCAGGGTCGTCGGTGACACCGCAAATGCTGTGGCCAGGGCAATAAATTGAAGTGGTATGAAGCGAAACTCACCATGACTCTCGACCTCCATCACAGGGTCCATAAATTCTGGTTCAATGCGGATCTCTGCGCTGCGAAGGTTTGCAGCGATACCTGCAATAGGGCCAATGACCGCCCAGAGGCGCCCTGTGTCAGCAGGATCACCCAGCCCAATACGTAAACGAAGATAAAGATCGCGCGCATGGGTTGCGTGTAATACATCTTTGATAAATCCAATGGCACGCCAACGGAATGCCGACTGTTTCAGCAGGGCAAAGACACCACGCGCATTACCGCCCGGCTTGCGCATCCTGGTTTTTTTCGCGGGCTTTCGTTTATGCTTTGATTCTGCTTTGGCGGCGACGGGAATGCCGATCCGATATCGCACCATATCAAAGAACCAGTGAAAACTCACGTGCCCCCTGATCTCGTTGATGCGGTCGATCCTGAATACCACAGTGATCGGCACAGCCAGCAACACGGGCAATAGCACAAGCAGTATCGCGATAATCAGCAGTATGAAGCTCACCGCTCAATCGGCTTTTTTGCTTTCCGATTTGCCCGATGCCGCCTTGCCCACGGTTTCCACTACTTTTTCCAAAACCGAGGCCGTACCGCCTTTAATGGGTTCAACACGTACGCCGTCCTTGTTGATGACGATCAGTGCAACGGGTTTGACGCCCCCGCCGCCACCGGTGCCGCCGCCGGTGCCGGCACACTTGCCCGGGTCTGAGCCTTCACCACCGCCAACCCCGAAACCAAAGCCGACACTTATCAGGGGAATAAGCGTGTTGCCTTCTATCGTGATCGGATCACCGACAACCGTCTTGGTGTTTAACATGCGTTCGATCTCACTAACGGCAGTGCCGAACAACTTTTCCACGTCCTGCATCATGGCCTCCTTTACCTGTATGGTCGATGGGTTAATGTCTTCAACTGATAAAAAATGTCTTTAAAACCTGATCTAATTATTCCTGTAATAATGTATATATATCACTTAAAGATCATACTGTCTATCATGTGAAGAAGGTGTCAGCCCGACGTGTCTTCTTTTTTCTTCTGCTGGGATATGGTATTTACCCTAAATTACCACAAACCACGTCCAGGTCATTAAAGTGGATTGGCATTTGTCGCACATCCTCTTTTTAACTTATTTACATTGATAGGTCTTTCTTTATTGTTTCAAATTCCTCTTTGCTTATTTCACCTTTTGCATATCGCTTTTTTAAAATCTCCAGAGGTGTTTCCATATCTTTCTGTTCACCAAAACCACACCACAATGACCGCCTCCCTCTTCTACCCCAAAAAAGAAAACCGATAACAAACATTACTACGATCATTACAACAGGAAATATCCACCATCCCATACCATGGCCCCACCACATCATCCAGGGTCCCATGGGGTATCCTTCTTCAGGACTGTGTGCAAATACAACCGGGGGAAAAGCTTGAAGTCCTGTTATTGCACATGCTATTGATAGTTTTTTCATCTTTGCCTTTTTAACACTTAATTTCAAATTACCATTGAATTCTCCACCTGTCAACCGTTTTCATGTAAATTGATCTTATGGCCAGGATTATCCATTAACATCAATAAAATAAACATCTAAAACAGGACGTTATCCTGTATTGAACGGTAACGTTCAGTAACTGACTAAAAGAGAATTATTAATTATTCTTGATTCACTCTTTCGTATCTCCCATACGATATAAGTGTTAGGCCTTTATTTATTCTTCATTCTGTTACCACCCAGGTTTATATTATTTTCTCTAAAATGATATTCTATTAAAGCAGCAGGGGGAATTCTTTTTTTACACTATTACAACTCAAATAATATATCAGGGTATCCTGAGACAGTTACATTAATACGTATATTGTCCTGGTTACCCATGAAGATCTTATGATGAATCTATTTGCCATAGCCAGTCTGTCCGCAGGAATCTCCTGTGTGGGCCTGTCCCTGACAGCGCTCTTTTTCGGTAAAACGAAACTTCACCGCCTGCTGTTGAACTTTAATCTTGTTGTAGCTACCTGGGGGCTGGGTCTATTCCTGGTCGGTATCGCAAACAGCGAGGTGGCAGCAATAAATGCCTGGAAGATCGCCCACCTTGGAGGCTTTTTTGTCGCGCCTGCATTTTATCATATGGTAAGTCATTTTTGCGGGTTAAGCCGTAAGAAATTAATCTTCTTATGCTACCTGCAGGCATTGTTCTTCAGTCTGCTCAGCATAGGGACAGGCCATGTTTTCAATGAGGTCAGATACGTTTATGGCCTGTACTATAATGTAATGACCCCGCTGTATCTGCCGGCACTATTATTATATTTTTTCTTCGTAATTCTGAGCTACCATGAACTTTTCAGGTTTCTAAAAAGAACAAGGGGGCAGAAACGGCTGCAGACCCAATATATTATTTTTGGATTCATAATCGGTTTCATTGGAGCAACTTCAACTTTTTTGCCTATGTTCAAGATCAATTTATTTTATCCATCCGGTAATTTTGGGATCACTGTTTATGCCCTTATACTCAGTTACTCAATTTTTCGTTACCGCTTAATGGACATACATCTGATATTCAGACGGACTATGGCCTATTCTATCTCTGTCGGGCTTCTTACGGGTCTTTATATTTTACTTATCATTATTATGACAAGTTATATATCGAATCTGGCCGGGCATGCTTCTCTGGGGATCTATATTACAGCGGCACTTATAATTGCCATGCTTTTCAATCCTCTGCATAACAGTATCCGGCTGTTTGTAGATAAAGTGTTTTATAAAAGCAAATATGATTATTTCTCAACTGTTCAGGAAGCAGGTACTGAGCTTGTCAAAATTATCAATACTGAAGAGATCCAGCTGTATATCCTCAATGTAATATTTAAGACCCTGAAGCTAAAAAGCGCATTTATTTTGTCAGCAGAAGGAGAGTATTTTAAGGGGAAATACTCTGGTCTGATTAAAGACAAGCCATCAGATGAAGACAGGGTTCGGAGGATAGCCAATGACTCTGAGCTGGTCAGGCTTTTAAAAAACCGGAAAGGTATTATCGTTAAAGAGGAACTGACAGCGATTGTCGCGCAGGACAAGATCGAAAATATTACAGAGGAGCTCAAGCGGTTTGACACTGAAATTGCGGTTCCCATCTTTATTGAAAATGAGCTCGTCTGCATATTGCTTCTCGGTGAAAAGCAGTCGGGTGACATTTACTCTAATGAAGATATAAAACTTCTCAGCACCATATCAAATCAGACAGCGATAGCCTTGAAAAACGCGAAGCTTTACGGAGAGCTGGAACAGAGGGTCAAGGAGCGGACTGCTGAGCTGGAATCAGCAAAAGATGAAATTGAAGCATGGAATAAGAAGCTGGAAATCAGGGTCAAAGAAAAAACCGAGGAATTGGTCAGATCAAAGGCGCAGTTGCTCCACTCGGAAAAGCTTTCTGCGATGGGGCAGATGGCGGGCGGCCTTGCCCATGAATTAAACTCTCCGCTGGCCGGGCTGTTACCTATGATAGAAAAATTCAGAGATAACGAGAACAAAGATTCAGAAGCATATAACGAATTGTCCCTCATGCTTAAAGCATGCAAATTCATGGCGAAGATAATCAGGGACTTCGGCTCTTTTTCGAGGAAATCAAAGGGGAATTTTTATGATCTGAACTTAAATGAAGTAATTGAAGATACACTGAGCTTCAGCTCCGGAAGACTTAAGCAGAGAGGAATTAAAATAATCAAAGAATATGAAAACATGCTTCCAGTTGTACAGGGAGATAAAACAGGACTCCAGCAGGTGGTTTTAAATATAGTTACAAATGCCTGTGATGCCATGCCCGATGGGGGTATGCTTACAATAAAAACATTTTTTTCCGAAGACGAAGATAGTGTGCTGATGAAATTCATCGACACCGGCACCGGCATTAAAGATGACGTTCTCGATAAAATATTCAATCCGTTCTTTACCACCAAAGGCCCGGGCAAAGGGACCGGTCTCGGCCTCTCAGTGTCATATGGAATTATAAATGAACACAGAGGAATGATATGTGCAGAAAGTGGATCTCATGGGGGGACGGAATTTTCTATAAGCTTGCCTGCGGGAAAAGCGTGAGAAAATATGGCGCCCCTGCATGACTCGAAGATGCGACACCAGGTTCAGGAAATCAATTCAAGTCATTAAAAGATTCTTTAACAAAGCTACAAGGAATGAATTTATATTTTCTCTTTCATAATTTTATCTGCTGCCTCTATTATCTCATCTTTAAACAGGGGTTTTCTTAGATACTCATCTCTGCCCCCAGCTTTAAGAAAATCCATTAAATGTTTCTCTACTTCTCTGGGATGAGCTGAAGTTTAGTTTTTTTCCTTGAATTTCCGGAAGGTTATCTGCATATTCCTTGATAAGTTCATTTTTGTTATTAGTTAGCAAATTTTTCAGGAAATTGCTTTTATGGAAAATAGTATTATATTCTCTTCTCGTAGCATATTTCTCTGAACCGGATATGAAATCTTGTTCCGTTTGTTCTGTCTAAATCAATAGTTCCCCTGAGTTGGTCCTCTATTAATGTCATAACCAGTTGCAGGCCTAATGACTTTGTTTTCCTAATATCCAGTCCCTCGGGCATTCCTATTCCGTTATCGCTTACAATTAGATCATATTCTGACACTCCTTCAACAGAAGCCTTATGGAAAGATACGGTTATTTCACCTTTTCTGCTTTCCGGGAAAGCATGTTTTAGGGAGTTTGAAATCAGTTCATTAATAACCAGACCGCATGGAATGGCTGTATCAATTCCAAGTGAAACATCTTCTGCGTTGACATTAAGATAAATATTGCCAGTGTTCATTTCGTAAAATAAAATAAGACTGTTTACAAGAGACTGTATGTAGTCATTGAAATCAATATTTGCCATATCTTCTGACCGATATAGTTTTTCGTGTACAAGTGCCATTGATTTTATCCGGCTTCTACTGTCATTGAATATATCGGTATATTGTTTGTCTTTAATTTGATCTGACTGGAGATTTAAGAGGCTGGAAATGATCTGCATGTTGTTTTTGACCCTGTGGTGTATCTCACTTAACAGCAGTACTTTTTCTCTGAGTGATTCCTTCAACTCTTGCTCTATTTTTTTGCGATCCTTAATGCGCTGTTCAAGAATCAGGTTAAATTCCTTGATTTTTGCCTCCGCCTGTTTTCGTTTAACAATGTTCATCTGAAGGGCCACGATAATTATTATGAGCATAAAAACGAACAGGCCGATAGTCCAAACCATAACCTTGTATTCTTCGTAAAAAGAGAACGGCCTGTTTTTGATAATACTATTTGCGGGCAACGCAGATTCCTGGATATTAAATCGTTTCAACTGAGAGTGATCAAAAATATACTCAGAGAGACTTTCTTTAACAATAGGTATGTTTTGCGCTTTTTCACCTTGAATGATCTTTAGGGCCATTTCAGCTGCCATTTTACCATGATGTTCACCACCGAGTAATTTTCCTCCGATAGTCCCATATTTCAAAACCTGTAGGTGAAAAGTGTATATCGGTTGTTTGCTTGCCTTTGAAATACGCGAAGCCCCCTCTTTCAAGGAAATATAACGGCCGGATCTGTCACGATACAAGGTCGCAAAGATCGCTACGGTTTCATCCGTAAGATCTTTCATCTTGTCTTCAATTTCAGAGATATAATAGTTATCGTCGAAACGGATAAATTCAATTTCCGGGAAATAGCGAAACGACTTTTCCAATTGTTTCCAGCGGTAATTTCCGGAAGGAGTGGTGCCAACGATCACAACTATTCGCTTTGTCCCCGGGTGAAGGGCCAGGGCAAGATCTATGGTCTCTTTCTCAGACGTTGTTTCAAGTATTCCTGTAAAAAGCTTTCTATTAACAATGTCAGGAGCTTTAATGTTATTTACGCCGCTGAATACAACGTTGGCGTCGGGAAATATGTCTTCATGATACTCACGAACAAAATTAAAAGCATTGTCATCACTCGTTATAATAACATTGAATTTTTGGTTCTTATATCTATAAGCATAAAGATCAAAAAGCTTCTTTTGGTAAGCGGAATCATACTTGACCGCCTTGGAATGCATATACTCTACCTTTAAATCAATATCATGTTCCTTCTTCAACACTGACTCAATGCCTTTTACTATATTGTCCGTCCAAAGAAATCCTTTTTCATAAGAGTTTAAAACAAGCACATGAGTGTTCTGAGTATCTTTTGCGTAGACATCACTTGATGGGCAAAATATAGACAAACACACCCCGAAAAACATCAAAACAGTCGCATGTAAAATCCCTAAGAGGTTATAATTACTCATCGACTTTACCCTTTTAAACTAGATACTTACTCCCGACGTTTATTGTCCGTTTCCTGCTATCGTTAATGTCTACAATTGTACCACGCTATCAATTGCTCTTCACCGCTTTTTGTCAAAATTTCATTTTCATAATATTTAACAGGCTCATTTCAATATTGTTCTTCTATTTTTCCGCCGCCCATACCGGGGCAGTGACAGGCAAAAAAAGAGGCTGAAATATTATGCATTTGTACTCTTCAATAGGAGAGATGATAACAGGAAGTTATCTTGCAATAAACGGAAAAATTCAAAAACACAATAATAGAGAAAAAGAGA
>CBFDEG010000057.1:0-15122 GCA_965603765.1 uncultured bacterium
CGATCTTTTTGTGCCGTACCAGTTCAGCTATCTTTTCTATAAGCCTGGCCTTGTTAACCTGATATGGAATTTCGCTTACTATTATGCGCTGGCCTTTGCCATACTCTTCAATGTCGACCTTGGCACGCGTCCTTATAATGCCGCGTCCGGTGGCATACGCATCTACTATGCCTTTTCTCCCATGTATGATACCGCCCGTAGGGAAATCAGGGCCTTTGATCTTCTTACTAAGCTCTTCCACCGTGACACCCGGATTTTCGATCATCATCAGGATGCCGTCTATTACCTCTCCGAGGTTATGCGGAGGGATATTGGTGGCCATACCTACTGCGATACCGGATGCTCCGTTTATGAGCAGGTTAGGGACCTTTGCCGGCAGGACAATAGGCTCCAGGGTTGTCTCATCAAAGTTCGGCTTGAAATCCACGGTTTCCTTATCAATGTCAGTAAGCATCTCTTCAGCGATCTTTGTCATTTTTGCTTCTGTATAACGGTAAGCAGCAGCAGGGTCTCCATCGATCGAACCGAAATTCCCCTGGCCGTCAACAAGCATATATCGCATGTTAAAGTCCTGCGCCTGCCTGACAAGCGCGTCATATACGGCTGAATCGCCGTGAGGATGGTATTTCTTCAGAACTTCACCGACAACACCGGCACATTTTGAGTATTTCTTGCCCGGGAGCAGGCCTTCTCTGAACATTGCATAAAGTATCCGGCGCTGAACAGGTTTGAGCCCGTCCTTAATATCAGGCAGCGCTCTTCCCACAATTACGCTCATCGCATAATCAAGGTAGGATGTCTTCATTTCTTCTTCGATATTTATAGTGGTTCTCGCCATTTTGGTAGCTCCTTCACGATCTATTGTTTTGCGGTAAATCCACAGGACAGACTACTGTTTTTACAACCCTGAATTATAACATTTTCACTGCAAAAATAGTTTTGTAATTTGTTCGACCAGACAACAGAATATCTTTGTAATATTCCTGTAACATTCCGGTGGTATATTAACTGATATTAAATCAGTAAAAGGGGAATAAAAAGTGATAATAGACATAAGGGAGCTGTCCTGTATTGACTCCTTCCGGCATATCAGGGAAGCTGTATCAGTGAATCAGAACAATCCGCAGGAACTGCTGATATTTGTTGACAATGCAAACTATCAATCTCAGATGATCAAAGGTTTCATAAGAAACTGCCTTGGTTATAATTCTGAGACATACAAATCATCGGGACATTATATCATCAGACCGGCAGGCGCAGGACTTACCCAGACATAATTAGTATAGTCCTTGACATTCATATAAACACATGTTAATATGATTATATGAAAGCAATAAACTTTTTCAATTCAGCCGCCGGCATAAAATGCTGCCTGAGAATGCCGGTGAGCCCGGAGGTAACATGGAATCAGCACTTATTTCAGTATTTGCCTTTCTCGCCTTTTACAGCATCAAGTCAATGCTAGTTAATGACCTGAACCCGGAGACGGCACGGGAAATGATAAGAGAAGGCGCTGTGATCATCGATGTCAGAAGCGAAGAGGAATACGGTGCATCAAACCTTCATTCCGCAGTCAATATCCCTCTGCCCGAAATAAGCAGCAGGATCACAGACGCAGTGCCTGACAAAGAAAAAGTTGTCATGCTTCACTGCAGAAGCGGCAGCAGGTCCCTTGTCGGCAAAAGGGCTTTAAAACAGATGGGCTACAGCAGCGTATACAACCTCGGTTCTTTCAGCAGGGCAAAAAAGATAGCAAGCAGCATGTAACTATCTGCTACCGGGCCTTTTTGAGGCTGCAGACAAATTCCAGCAGGAGTTCATCCATCCCATCCGGATCAACAGCATGCCATTTTTTATCTTTAGTGCTGTCAGGTCCTTTTGTCACTCTAAGCCGGCTGGTTTTGCAGTCAAGCTCTACGGTGCTCATGTTCTTTCCAGCAGTCCCTTTTGATCCTGTCTTTGTTGCAACTTCCGCAGTATGTTCCGAGGTGTACTTGATACTCTCCATATCAATATAGATAACATCTCCATTGATATCTTCCATGAAATGAAGCCAGTCAGCAGCATTGACCTGCATAGGCATTAATAGTAAACAGAAAACAGCTGCAGCAAAAAAATCCCTTATCATTCAATCCTCCCTTAATGTTTTAATTCAGCTTGCTGTCTAACTATAAACGAAGATCTAAACATAAAAAAACCGTTCAGACGGTTTGAATGATCTGAACGGCTTAAAATTAAAACTGTTTTATACGTCCAGATTTCTGACCTCTAACGCATGATGTACAATAAATTCCTTCCTCGGCTCAACCTGGTCTCCCATGAGCGTGCTGAAGATCTCTTCTGCCTTTATGGCATCTTCGATCATGACCTTCAAAAAGGTCCTGTCCTCAGGATTCATTGTTGTGTCCCATAGCTGCTGAGGGTTCATTTCCCCGAGTCCTTTGTACCTCTGAATGTTTATGCCCTTTTTAGCAATAGAGAGTATATAGTTGAAAAGCTCTTTTGAGCTGTTGAATTCGTGACTATCGTTGCCATGGTTGACTGTATAAGGCGGATGTCCGAGTTCTTTCAGATCAGCAAACAGATTTGAGAGCTCCCTGAAGTCCGGAGATCTAAGGAACTCACCATCGATGGTGAGGCTCAATCCATCACGTTTTGTTTCTACCCTGTAAGATTCATGCTCCTCGTCCTTGCTCAGAGACGATTTAAGATCCGGGAATTTCTCTTTAAGTTTCTTTATAAGCTGATCAACATCCTCTTTGTTCTTCATCAGCTCTTTGCTCAGGTCATAATGCAGAAGGGCCCTGATGACCGCAATGTCCTTTTTCTTTCTACCAAACCACTCCAGGATCTTTTCGTATTTTGCGAGGTTCGATATGTAAGGAATTATCATTTTGCCTTTAAGCAGTTTTCCATTGCTTATCTCTATCTCCTCAGATGCCAGCTCAAACAGCATACTTTCAAGCATGGGTTCGTTCTGTATGTACCTTTCCTTCCTTCCTTTCTTTACCTTGAAAAGCGGAGGCTGCGCAATAAAGAGATAACCTTTCTCTATCAGCTCAGGCATATGCCTGAAAAAGAAGGTGAGCAGAAGGGTTCTTATATGTGCTCCGTCAACATCAGCATCTGTCATTATTACCACTTTATGGTAGCGCGCCTTTTCAATATTGAAATCATCCTTGCCGATCCCGGTGCCGAGCGCGGTTATAAGTATTCTTATCTCTTCAGAAGAAAGCATCTTGTCAAAGCGTGCCTTCTCAACATTAAGTATCTTTCCCTTAAGGGGCAGTATCGCCTGATTGTGCCTGTCCCGGCCCTGCTTTGCGGAACCGCCTGCTGACTCACCCTCAACAATAAAAACTTCGCTAAGAGCAGGGTCTTTTTCCGCGCAGTCAGCAAGTTTCCCCGGAAGCCCGGTGTCCTCAAGAGCGCCTTTTCTTCTTGTAAGCTCCCTTGCTTTTCTTGCGGCATCTCTCGCCCTTGCAGCCTGGATCGACTTGTCAATTATCTTTCTGACTATAGACGGGTTCTGCTCAAAATAGTTTCCAAGCGCGTCATTGACCAGTGATTCGACCAGACCCTTTACTTCGCTGTTCCCGAGCTTTGTCTTTGTCTGCCCTTCAAACTGCGGATTCGCCAGCTTTACGCTTATAACAGCAGTAAGCCCTTCTCTTGTATCGTCTCCGGAGATAGAGCCTTTCATGTTCTTGGCCATGCCTGATGATACAGCATAGCTGTTTATGGTACGCGTAAGCGCTGACTTAAAGCCGGCAAGGTGCGTGCCGCCCTCTTTTGTGTTTATGTTGTTTGCAAACGAGTATATGTTTTCCGAGTAGCTGTCATTATACTGCATTGCCACTTCAACAGAACTCCCTTCCTTCTCTTTTGTAATATAGATTATTTGAGGGTGAAGGGTGCTTTTATTCTTGTTTAGATGCTCGACAAAAGAGATGATACCGCCTTCATAGAAAAAGGTCTGCTCCTTTGCAGTCTGTTCATCCTGTATGTTTATGGTAAGTCCTTTATTAAGGAAAGCAAGCTCCCTGAACCTGTTCACAAGTGTATCAGCATTAAACTCTATGGTTTCAAATATCTCGGCATCCGGTTTAAAGGTGACCTTTGTCCCCCGTTTCTTTGTCTTGCCCTCAAGGGTAAGCGGTCCCTTCGGGATGCCTCTTTCAAAGCGCTGTGCCCATACCTGCCCGTTCTGTTTTACCTCCAGCTCAAGCCACTCGGAAAGCGCATTAACGACCGAGATACCGACACCATGGAGTCCGCCTGATATCTTGTATGCCTTGCTCTCGAACTTTCCGCCTGCATGCAGTTCTGTAAGCGCTATCTCAGCAGCTGTCCTGCCCTTCGAGTCCCCGGGGGATTTGCCCGTTGGAATTCCCCTGCCGTTGTCAACAAGTGTTATGCTGCCTTCCACATGTATGGTCACATCAACCGTATCACAAAATCCGGCAAGAGCTTCATCAACACAGTTGTCAATTACCTCATATACCAGATGGTGAAGCCCGTCAACGCTGGTGCTTCCTATATACATGGCAGGCCTTTTTCTTACAGCCTCAAGTCCCTTAAGGACCTTGATATCGGATGCTCCGTAATCTTCTGCTTTTCCACTATTTTCTTTGTCCGCCATTTATTACCTTTCTCCGTTACTATATAAACTTATTAAATTTCCCTTTGGTTCTGCCCCTATGTCCGCATCGGCATGACAACACATGTATAGTCGCTGTTGCCTGCTTCAAACAGCAGTGTCGGACTCAGAGGTTCCTGCAGTTTAAGCAGGACCGATTCCCCCTCCATTGCATTGAGTATGTCCATAAGGTAACGCGCATTATAACCTATTGTCATCTGCTCGCCTTTATAATCTGCAGCTATCTCTTCCCTTGCCTCACCAATATCGGGATTCATGGATATCAAGGTGATCTTCCCTTCCTCAAGGTCAAGCCTTACGGAATTGGTCCGCTCCCTGCTCATTATTGATGTCCTTCTTAATGCTTTAAGAAAAGGGACCTTCTCGACCACAACCTCTTTGTCATTGCCTTTTGGTATTACCTGCTCATAGTTCGGGTATGTCCCCTCAATAAGCCTGGATGTCAGAACAATGCTGTCCGTGCTGAAAAATATATGGTTTTTGTCCAGGTAGACCGTTATCTCCCCGGTGTGAGCCTCAGTAAGCTTCTTCAATTCAAGAGCGGCCTTTTTGGGCAGTATGAGCTTCTTTTCCTCTTCCAGTTTTTGTTCCAGCTCCATTGCGATCACAGAAAGCCGGTGGCCGTCAGTGCCGACCATCTTGAACTCGGTATTTTCCTTTTGGGGAGTAATGTGCAGCAGAAGGCCGTTGAGCGTATACCGTGTATCGCTTTCGCCTGTGGCATAAACCGTCTTCTCTATCATATGTTTCAGTGTCTCGGCCTTAACGGTCAGCGCCTCGGACCTGTTGACCTCCGGCAGGGCAGGGTAGTCCTCTTCAGGCAGACACATAAGCTTGAATGTGCTCTTGCCTGAAGTCACCTTGAGCCAGTTATTATCCTGGGCCTCAAGCATTATATCACCTTCAAGTTCTCTGACTATCTCAAAAAGTTTTCTTGCCGGTATACAGAGACTGCCCGCCTTTTTGATCTCAGCCTCAAGAGGCCCCTTAAGGGCAATATCAAGGTCTGTTGCCATTAATGACGCTGTTTCATTGACCTTCAGCAGAAAATGACTAAGGATAGGCATTGTCGTTTTTTTATCAACGATCCCCTGTATGCTCTGAAGCGCGTTCTGTATTGCGTCCTTCTGAATCTTCAGCTTCATGTTCATCCTCCCGGTCCAACTCCCGTTAAACCTTATTGTACAGACCCGGAAAAAATGTCCCTCGTATCATCCGGACTGCATCATAATATGAATTAATAACTTTTGATCTTTTTTATCAGATAGTCAATTTTATCATTAAAGTCTTCATCTGTTTTTCTGCGCTCTTCAATTATCTTGTTGGCATGTATGACCGTTGAATGGTCCTTGCCCCCGAAGCACTTGCCTATTTCGTTAAGCGATGAGTCTGTAAGCACCTTGCACAGATGCATGGCGACCTGCCGGGGAAAGGCAATATCACGGGTCCGCTTCTTTGCTTTTATGTCCTGCATCTTTAACCCGAAATACTCACATACTGTCTTCTGGATATAATCAATTGAGAGGGCCTTTTCTTCATCATGGATCAGGTCCTTCAGAACATTCTTTGCCATTTCTACTGTTATTTCGTGACCCGTAAGCGAGGAATGCGCGCCAAGCCTTATCATGCAGGCCTCAAGGTCCCTTATATTCGACCGCACCTTGCTCGCCAGAAAATAGCTGACATCCTCAGGCAGCTGTATGCCCTCGATGTCGGACTTTTTTCCGAGAATTGCCATCTTTGTCTCAACATCCGGCGGCTGTATATCGGCGATAAGTCCCATCCCGAATCTCGACCGGAGCCTCTCGGTTATAGGTGAAATGTCCCTGGGCGGCCTGTCACTTGAAAACACTATCTGCTTCTGCGAGTCATAAAGCGCATTGAATGTATGGAACAACTCCTCCTGTGTACCGCTCTTGCCCGCAATGAACTGTATATCATCAATAATAAGCACATCCATGTTCCTGTATTTTGCCTTGAACTCAACCATCTTATCGTTTCTCATTGAGTACACAAATTCATTGGTAAACTGTTCAGCCGGGGCATACAGCAGCTTTACGTTGCTCACATCATCTATTATCTTGTTGCCTATGGCATTCATGAGGTGGGTCTTGCCGAGACCAACCCCGCCGTAAATGAAAAGGGGGTTATAGGCCTTGCCCGGCGCGTCCGCAATTGCCCGTGCAGCTGCATGGGCAAACTGGTTGCTGGAGCCTATCACAAAAGTATCAAAGGTGAATTTGGGACTCAGGAATATACCCCGGCTTGCAAGCTTCGACCGCCGGTCCGCCTGTTTCGTCTCTACCTTCTTCTCTGCAACAGGTTCTTTCCTCTGCACAACCCTGTACTTGACAGAGACCACTTCTTTGGTAAATTGCTCTATGGTCTTAGGGATTATCTCGGGGTAGTGGTCTTCGATCCATTCCTTAAAGAACTTGTTCGGGACCTCAAGCACAAGCTGACCGTCCTGCACCTTCACCAGCTTCAACGGCCTGAACCAGAGATCAAAGGCCTGACTGCCGACCTTTACTCCAATAGCTTCCACTGCTTTTGACCAGGCTTCATCCAAATTCATAGCTATTTCTATTATGCCTCACAGGATATGCTAAGATGACAACGTTCAGTTATTAACATTTGTTTGTAATATGTTAATAACCCTCCAAGGGAATGGGAGTGAGATATTATATACCATATGAATTATCATAGGCAAGCACTTTCTTATCCACAGCAATTATTACAATATATTGATGACTTTTAGAAAAATGTTGCATATCTTGTGGTCTCAGGTCCATTTTCTTCTTGCATTTAGCACGCCGGGTAGTATAATATGGACAAATGTCCGAGATGATCGCAGAAATTGAAATCCCCCCGGCTGAACCTGCCTTAGAGCCCGTAATTTCTGAAAATACGGTTACTGAGACTGAATCCGGTTCATCTAAAGCATTTCACCTTAAACTGCCTGCCTTTGAAGGCCCTCTTGATCTGCTTCTCCACCTTATCAGGAAACAGAAGATAGACATATATGATATACCTATTCTGGAGATAACCCACCAGTATCTTGAGTGTATTGACTTCATGAAAGAGCTGGACCTTGAGATAGCAGGAGAGTTCCTCGTGATGGCGGCCACACTTATTCATATCAAGTCAAGGATGCTTCTGCCCCCGGATGAAGCGGAAAATGAAGAAGCCCCTGAAGACCCGAGGGCTGAACTGGTAAGACGGCTTCTTGAATATCAGTCTTATCAGGAGACCTCCAAGCACTTCAGAAAAAGAGAAGAGACCTGGAAGGATGTTTATCACAGAAGCGTGGCCATCAAGGATGATTTCGGACCTGAACCGGAACAGGAGCTGTTTGACGCTGATGTATTCGACCTGATAAAGGCATTTAAAAAGCTTCTTGAAAAAGTCCCGACAGCAGAGGTTGAGATAACAAGGGAGACACTTACCGTCACGGACCGGATAAACTACATCGCGGAACGCCTTGAAAATGAAAAAGACGGCATACGGTTTGAAGACCTTTTCAATGAAGAGGTTACCAGGGTCATACTCATTGTGACATTCCTCGCAACTCTGGAGCTTGTAAGGCTCGGGCTTGTAAAGATATATCAGGAACAAGAATTCGGACAGATATGGCTTCTGAACCCCGGACAGCAGAATGAAACCGACGCCCCTGGATCAACAGAGGAAGCTGACCAGGAAGAGGTTACTGTCTAACTTTCGCTTTCTTTTATTTCATCCAGCGCATCTTTAATGTTTTCTCTTACCCGATGATCTTCATCACCTGCGGCATCCAGCAAGAACGGCACAGCATCCTTATCCCCTATGACACCCAGAAGATGTGCCGCATCACCGCGGATAGTTGCATTCGGGTCTTTCATCAGGCGGGCAATTCCGGGAATGGCCTTTATAACATTGGCCATGTCTTGTTCAATGAGCGTTTCCACAAGGGCAAATGTTCCGATACGCACCTGCATTCTCTCATCACCCATTAAGGTCCCGATAAACGGGTAGTAACTGTTATCATGCTTGAACATATCGATTATGTTCTCAAGAAAGCCGTTCTCCATATGGTCGGCTATCATCTTTATGGTGGATTCTATTTCCTGCTGGTTTTTCATAAGGGCGGTCAACGATTAGTTCACTATAATTCTTCCATTACCTTTAACAACTTCACCGATCACGCAATAGGACATTTTTTCTTTGTCCATAATGCGGCTGAATTTTTTCAGGCCATCAGGCGGGAGTGCGATAAGAAGGCCCCCGGATGTCTGAGGGTCGGAAAGCGCAAGTTTGTTTCCGTCTGAAATATCATCACCGAAAGAAACCAGCTTGCTGCAGTACTCAAGATTGCTTTTCGCCCCTTTGGGAACAGCTCCTGCTTCACTCAGCTCTTTCACCTTGTTCATTAGCGGAACCTCTTTACTATTAATAACAAGGGTCGCCTTTGAACTTTTGGCAATATTCAGTGCATGGCCGAGCAGGCCGAAGCCCGTAACATCGGTCGCGCCTTTTGCGCCTGCTGAAACTGCTGCCCTGGAAGCTGTCCTGTTGAGGGTCAGCATCGAATCAATGACCTTATTCAATACAGTGTTTGGCATCTTTTTCTTTTTGACCGCGGAAGTAATAATACCGGTGCCGAGCTTTTTGGTCAGCACAAGAATGTCTCCCGGAGATGCGCCGGCAACCCTCAGTATCTTGTCTTTTTCAACTGTACCGGTAACAGCAAAACCGAACTTGAGCTCTTTATCTTCAATACTGTGACCGCCTATCAGGCAGACCCCGGCCTCTTCAAGTTTATCAAGCGCACCCTTGAGAAGCCTCTTTATAACTGCGGGCTTAAAATCACATGACGCAAAACCGAGAATGGCAAGCGCGGTAAGCGGCCTGCCTCCCATTGCATAGACATCGCTGACAGAATTCGCCGCGCAGATACCGCCGAAAACATAGGGGTCATCAACAATAGGCGTAATAACATCAACAGTCTCTACCAGGCAGGTATTTTCATACAGAAACACCCCGGCATCGTCTCCCGGCCCTACAATGACACCGCGATTTCTTTGTTTATTAACGTCTGTCAGTATTTCAGAAAGGTCCGCCGGACCTACCTTTGCTGCTCACCCGCCGGCTGTTACTTTTTCTGTGAGTCTCACTTTATTCATAGTAATCTATAATACGGCAAAGCCCTTATCATGTCAAAACAGTCCCGGCCCTTAAAAAACTGTCCGTCACAGACCGGACTCTTTGACATAAATACCTGAATTTCGGTATCTTACATTGTCATGATAGACCTGCACACACATACGCTTTTCAGCGACGGGGAGCTGCTTCCGTCCGAGATTGTACAGCGCGCAGCTGTTACAGGCTATAAAGCAATAGCGCTGACCGATCATATGGACATGTCGAATATAGACTTTATTATTCCAAGGATAGTTAAAGCTGCCCGGGAACTTACACGGCTTTCAGGAATACTAGTAATACCCGGCGCGGAGATCACACATGTTCCCCCTGCGGCAATTGCCGGAATTGTCGGACAGGCCCGCAGCCTCGGCGCTGAGGTTGTAGTTGTTCACGGGGAAACAATAGCGGAACCGGTGATCCCCGGCACGAACAGGGCTGCCATCGAGGCCGGGGCGGATATACTCTCGCATCCGGGCCTTATCACAATGCAGGACGCTTTACTTGCTGCGGAAAAAGATGTTGCGCTTGAGATCACGTCCAGAAAAGGGCACAGCCTTTCAAACGGACATGTTGCAAAGACCGCAATGGCAGCAGGCGCAAAGATGGTCATTAACACAGACACACACGCACCCGGAGACCTGATAACAGATGAATACGCCTTATCCATACTACGGGCAGCAGGACTTCCTGAAGAGATCATTGATACTGTTTTTAAAAATTCTGAACATATAGCAAACAGGGCGGGGAGGAGTTAAATGCCGAAGACCATAAAAAAAAGAATACCAAAAGAAAAACCATTACAAGAGGGCGAAATAAAGAGCGGTGCGCTTCATGCACTGGATGAGATAAGGAAAAAACAGTCTCAGCTTATAACCGCTGTATCAGCAGCAGCAGTCCTCATAATTATATATATCATCTTTGCTGTATATTCCTCTTCAAAAACAGAGGACGCCTACGCCATAGAGACAGAGGCATATAATTATTACTACGCCACAGATAAGGACTCCTCAATGACTGAAGAGGACCGGATGAAAAAAGCCGTTGAGCTCTACAAAAGATCCATAGACATAAAGGCCTCTCCAACAGCGCTCTTTTATCTCGGCAATGCTTTTTTTAAACTTGGCAACTATGACAGCGCCATCAAGGAATACACTGCCTTTACAACCAAATACCGCTCTCACGCAATGATGCCTGTTGTTTACCAGAAACTCGTGTCAGCATATTTCAATGCAGGAAAAAATGAGCAGGCTCTCGAGACGATCAAGAAACTTGCCCTTACAGAAGGCGGGATATTCAAAGACACCGCACTTGTGCTTGAGGCCAGACACCTGGACAGAAGCGGACAGACAGAAAAGGCGCTCGAAAAGTTCAGGGAACTTGTCACGGAATTTCCTGCTTCACCCTGGATCGGAGAGGCCGGCTCAAAGGTATCAACGGCTGAGGCAAAAAAAGCCACGCCGGTCACTGAAGCATCAAATGACAAGACCGGAGAGGCTGAAAAAAAGCCGGAAAACCCTTCTGAAAAATAAGCCGGGCCGTTTTAATCCATAGGCAGGATCATTTTTTTCTTGACATGTAAACATTTTTTATTTATTTTACATGCAACATGCATTTAAAGTTCAACGAAGCTCTCCAGAACATCATAGCCCACAGGGCACATGAGCTGTCAATGCTGGACAGCGGGGAACAGGGAAACAATGTGAGCGCATGGCTGAAGGCTGAAAAAGAGATCATGAGCGAACTGGATGACCGCACTGACGATCTTTATAACAGCCCGAACAGTTCATCACATTAACCCATCAGTCCTTACGGTGATCTTTTAAGCACCAGGACCGCATTGACCCCGCCAAAGCCGAACGAGTTCGTGACGGCTGCACGGATCTTTTTCTCTACTGCAGAAAACGCAAAATTAAAGTCACACCCGGCATCCGGTTCTTCAAGATTAATAACAGGCACTATCACGTCACGTTTTATAGAAATGGCGGTTATTGCGGCCTCAACAGCACCCGCAGCACCCAGCATATGGCCGAGCATGCATTTGCATGAACCTACATATATGTCATCCAGATGTTCAGCAAATACCTTTTTGATCGCTTCAGCTTCAGCAGCATCTCCACGGGGGGTCGATGTTGCATGAGCATTGATATAATCAATTTCAGCTGCTGAAATACCTGCTTCAGCCAGGGCCTTTTTAATAGCAAGCGCCTCACCGTCACTGTCCGGCATTGTCTGGTGAAATGCATCTGAAGAAACACCGTAGCCGGCAACTTCAGCATATATTTTTGCGCCCCTGTTTTGCGCATGCTCAAGCTCTTCAAGCACCAACACCCCGGCCCCTTCAGCTATCACAAAACCATCCCGATCTTTATCAAACGGCCTGCTCGCCTTTTCAGGTGCTTCATTTCTTCGCGAAAGCGCGCCCGAGTCCCCATAGCCTCCAACCGCAAGACGGCAGACAGGCGCTTCAGCGCCGCCGGCAAATGCAATTTCAGCATACCCGTTCCTGATCATCCGGAACGCCTCTCCTATTGAGCTTGTGCCGGAAGCACAGGCCGTTGATATCCCAAGCGCCGGGCCCTGGATCCCAAGCTTCATAGTTATATATGAGGCAGCCATATTGATCGTGCTTGAAGACATAAGGAAGGCAGAAAAGCGTTTTCCGGCAAGATGCCCCACAAGCCCCTTTTCAAGTGATGTTATCCCGCCCCTGCTTGAGCCCATGATAACAGCCGCAGTTCTCAGGACTTCAGCATTGCTCTCTATTCCCGCATCCTCACACGCCATCAATGCGGCAGCCGCAGCATAATGAACAAAGGGGTCCAGCCTTAACACATCTTTTTTTGTAATATAGTCTTCCGGGTTAAAGCCCTTCAGTTCACCGGCAATTGTGCTCTTCAGGCCCACTGCATCAAATCTGGTAATAAGCCCGGTCCCTGAGACCTTATTATTCAGGTTCTCCCAGGTGGCCTCCATACTGTTTCCAAGGGGAGTTACCGCGCCAATGCCTGTAATTACAACACGTTTCATAATAGATTATATTAGCACAAGGACCGGCTCAAATTAATAACGTCTTAAGAATATAATTAACAAACTAATTGCCCCATTGTTTTTATTAATTATCTATTAAATTGAAAAACCTAATAGAATGTGGGATACTCTAACCAGGGAAATAACTAATGTTTTCCCTGCTCCTTTTTCTGACATTTATGCTATGGAGTTAACATTAGTTTTTCATAACCGGAATTTATTTCCTCAATGTATAATGGGGAGAGATGAAGATCAAGATATTATTATTAGTATTCATTTTGGCCTTATTCCTTTCGGATGCTCACGCCTTCCAGCTTGCTGAACTTGAATCAGAGACCGCTGAGGACCTTCTCCTTTTTTATGACTGGGAGGACCTGCTCGTTGAAGCTCCGACCCGCCGCCCGACAAAATTAAAGTATGTGGCGGAAAATATCTCTGTGGTCACGGCAGAGGAGATCGAAGCCATGAACGCACATAATGTCGGCGAAGTTCTGCAGGCGGTAAGCGGAATATTTTTCGGTTCGTATGGCCATGAAATAAACGGGATGGGAGCCACTAATATCCAGGGCTCAAAATACCAGCATGTGCTGGTCCTGCTGGACGGCGTGCGCATAAGCGATTTCGAGTTTCAATGGCCCGATACGCAGGGCATCCCTGTGCAGATCATCGACCGCATAGAGATCATTAAGGGACCGGCCTCCTCTGCATGGGGTTCGGCGCTCGGCGGTGTCATAAACATCGTGACCAAGGAGACAGGAGATGAGAATGGCCCTTCCGGTACTATATATGCTTCCTACGGCGAGGGGCCGACACAGGATTACCGTGCTGAGGCAGCAGGCAGGGCCGGAAAATTCGGTTACTACATATATGGCGGTTATCAGGAAGCCGATGGGCTCGAAAATGAGATGTACTTTGATAACCCCACATTCTATGCAAAACTCAATACAGACCTGACCAAAGATGTATCTCTCACATTCAGCGGTGGGTATTGGAAACCGGATGGAAGATACCTTGTGTCAAAGGAATTTGACATTGATGATTATATAAGGCACGAGGATTATTTCATTAAAGGGAACCTTGATGCAGAACTCTCCCCCGGCCTGAAGCTCCAGGCTGACCTGTACTACTATAAAAAAGATTTTCGCAATTCCAGCAAGACCCTAAGCACAGGGGATATATCGAATATCGAAGACTGGGAAACGTACGACTACACCGGCAGTACAAGACTCACATGGGAAAGAGGCAGACACGCAATGCTCTTTGGAGCTGAATACAGGCATGGAGAGGTTGACCGCAGGATCTCTGATCCTTCACTTCGTGAGCTGGAGAGCGGTGACATCGATGAATGGGCGCTCTTTTTCAATGATAGTATTAGAATGGGCAAGTTAACGCTGATTCCCGGAATTCGTTTTGACCACTACTCGATCGCTGACCTTGCCTCTGACGATGAGATTAGTCCCAGCCTTGGAATGACCTACAAAATAACGAAAGAGACACTTGCCCGTGTAACGGTTGCCCGTGGTTTTATAAGACCCGGTATCAGCCAGATATCAGGAAATAATAAGAGTATAAGCAACCCGGACCTGAAGGCTGAGACCGACTGGTCCTTTCAGACAGGCATCGAATCAAGGGCGATCAGCAGCTTATACCTGAAGGCGGACGTCTTCTACCATGAACAGGACGATGTATGGCTGTATGACCGTGCCGCCCTTCAACATACCAATGCCGGCAAAGCCAGTAAGAAGGGATTTGAACTTGCCGCCGCGGTCAGCCCGGTTGAAGACTTCACCGGCAGCCTCGGCTACACCTATGTCTATAAAGATCTGGCTGGAGATGCTGACTCTGATTATTCCCGGAATCTCATCGCCAAACTAAATTACAGAACAGAACGTTTCGGAAGCCTGCTCATAATCGGCCGCTATCTCTGGTGGGGAGAAAAGACTGATCCGTACGGCAGTTTTGACGCTATGATATGGGACGCCCATTACAATAAAAATATCTTTACGAACAAGACATCCGGCACCACCGTAAATATATTTGTAAGCGGACGCAACCTCTTAAACGGCGAACAGTACTGGGATGATCTTGCGAAAAACTATGACAGATGGTTTGAGGGGGGAGTCAGGGTTAAATTTTAAGCCCCCTTCCGCACTAAGGCATAACCATGCAAGACCCTGCCTGACAGTTTCCTGCAGTTATCTCTGGAAAAATTCGTGCGTTGCCGTTATTATACATGCATGTCCAGATCAGATGATGC
>CBFDEG010000058.1:0-15120 GCA_965603765.1 uncultured bacterium
TGGAAAAATTCGTGCGTTGCCGTTATTATACATGCATGTCCAGATCAGATGATGCTGTCGATATTTTCAAGAACGGCCTTAACTGTACCCAGTCCATATTATGGTCCTACTGGGAGGGCCTTGGCGTTGACCGCGACTCCGCCCTGAAGATAGGGACCGCTTTCGGCGGGGGCATTGCAAAGAGGGGCGGCACATGCGGTGTTGTGTCAGGCGCGTTAATGGTCATCGGCCTGAGATTCGGCAGCACTGACGCAAAGGACTTTAAGGCAAGGAACAACGTCTATGCGATCGCTGAAAAGTTCATGAAGGAATTCGAGGCTCGCAATAATACCGTTAACTGCAGGGAATTGATAGGCTTTGACATAAACCAGCCGTTCACACCTGAAAGAACAAAAATAATATCAGAAACATGCCCTAAGTACATAAGGGACGCCGTGGATATTCTTGAAGAGCTGATCAAAGGTTAATATGCCCGCAAAAAAGAAAACAAAACAGGAACTGACCCATCTGGATAAAGACGGAAAAGCGAGCATGGTCGATGTAGGCAACAAAATGCCAACCAAAAGAGAAGCCGTTGCCTCAGGCGCTGTACATATGAACAAAGAGACCCTTGACCTGATAACTGATAACAGGATCACCAAGGGCAATGTATTTGAGACCGCAAGACTTGCCGGGATCATGGCCGCGAAAAAGACCTGCGATCTGATACCGCTCTGCCACCAGCTCAACCTTACAACTGTCAAGGTGGATTTCAAGACCGACAGGAAGAAAAATATTATCCATATAGAGTCACGGGCAAAATGTGAGGGACAGACAGGTGTTGAAATGGAGGCCCTTACAGCAGCATCGGTTGCGGCGCTAACGATCTACGATATGTGCAAGGCCGTTGACAAGGGCATGGTCATATCCGACATCATGCTCATGAAAAAGACCGGCGGTAAAAGCGGGGAGTGGAAGCGGTAACTGTCACTCCGCTATTATCTTTGTCTCTATCCCGTATTTTTTCAGTTTGTGCCTGAATGACCGGAAGGTAAGGTTGAGGAGTTTTGCGGCTTCTGTCTTGACGCCGTTGGTTTTTTCGAGGGCCTTTATCAGATATGCCCTTTCGGTCTCTTCCATCAGCTTTTCAATATCCATTCCACCGGCAGGCAGTGCGATCTTCTCCTCTGAGACATGCCTGTGCCTGATCTCTTCCGGCAGGTTTTCTACCCCTATTATCTCATCGTCACACAGGAGAACGACCCTTTCGACAATATTTTCAAGCTCCCTGACATTGCCCTTCCACGCGTAGTTTCTTAGCATATTAACAGCATCCCCGGAAAACCTCATCCTGCCTCCCGAGAACTTCTGCAGGAAATGGTTTACAAGGATCGGGATATCATCACCGCGCTCACGAAGAGGCGGTATCTTTACTGAAAGCACATTCAGCCTGAAATAGAGGTCCTCACGAAAACGGTCCTGTTCGATAAGCTTCTGTACGTCTCTGTTGGTAGCCGCAAGGATCCTTACATCCACCGTTATATCTGTAACCCCGCCGACCCTCCTGAATGTCCCTCCCTCTATTACCCGAAGCAGCTTTGCCTGGAGTGTCATCGGCATCTCGCCCATCTCATCAAGAAAGAGGGTCCCCTCATTTGCAAGCTCGAAAAGGCCCTGTTTGTTTGCATTTGCCCCTGTAAAGGCCCCCTTCATATGCCCGAACAGTTCGCTCTCAAGGAGTCCTTCCGGAATGGCCGCGCAGTTTACGGCAACAAAGCGCTTGTCTTTTCTGGGGCTCAGGTTGTGTATCGCGTTTGCAACCAGCTCCTTGCCTGTACCGCTTTCCCCGGTCATAAGCACGTTTGCGCTGCTCTCGGCTGCTTTGGATATCACCTTGAACAGATCCTGCATGGCCGGGCTGCTGCCTATTATATTTTCGAGTGACGGGGTCTCGACCTTTTGTTTCAGTACAGAGACATCTTTCTGCAGATTCTGCCTTTCGAGTGCGTTTTTAACAATAAGCCTTATATCATTCATCTGGAAAGGCTTCTGTATATAATCATATGCTCCGTGCTTCATGGCATCGATCGCGGACTCAGTGGTACCGAAAGCTGTTATCAGTATGACAGCTGTCTCAGGGGTCATTTCTTTTATGTTTTTAATGAGCTCGAGACCGTCCATTCTGGGCATCTTCATGTCTGTTATGACCAGATCGAATATATCTTTCTTCAGCGCTTCAACAGCTACTTCACCATTATTTGCGGTTGTGACCTCGTACCCTTCATTTCTCAGAAATATCTGAAGGATCTCCCGCATGCTCTTTTCGTCGTCAACAACCAGTATTCTGCCTTCTATTTTTTTCATATTCTCTTTTTTAACTTATTATGTTTATATATTTCCTATCGGCAATAATATCCTGAAGGTTGAACCCTTGCCTTTACCCCCGGACTCAACCCCTATTTTACCTCCGTGGTCCTCAATTATCTTCTGAGCAACCGCGAGCCCGAGGCCCGTTCCTTCTTCCTTGGTTGTAAAAAAAGGATAAAAGATGTCCTCTATTTCTTCAAACCCTATCCCTACTCCGGTATCCTCAAAAGATATCTCCGCCATATCATCATGTCTTCCGGTATAGACCCTTACCTTTCCGCCGTCAGATACCGCATCAACAGCGTTAAGACAGAGATTCCAGAAGACCTGCTGGAGCTTTTTTGCGTCTCCGGTCACCATTAGTTCTCCATCCAGTTCAATTTTCAGATCTACATTTTCGGGAAATTTCTCAGAGCCCTGCAGAAGCGTTATCACATCTCTTAATGACTGGTTCAGGTCAAAGGGATTCTTGTTGATCACCTGCGGTCTTGCATACAGCAGAAAATCTGTGATAATGCCGTTAAGCCTGTCCATCTCAGAAAGCGCTATTTTCATAAGCTGATCAGCATGTTCTTCGGGCACCTTTTTGTCCCGAAGCATTTCCATTGATCCTTTCAACGATGCAAGGGGGTTTCTCAGCTCATGAGCGATCGACGCTGAAAGCTCACCGATAAAGGCCCATTTCTCCTTTCTCTTTACCTCCGCCTCCATTGCCTTCAGCTCCGTCAGGTCCTGGAACACCCCTATCATCCCTATAGAGCTTCCGGCGCTGTCCTTAAGTGGTGAAAGCCTCATGCCTACAGGAAACATTATACCATCACGCTCCATGTCACCTTCGGTCCTCTGGGTCTGCTCCCATATGTCATGCAGGAACGGGAACACCTCATCCACTGAACGTCCGGTCACATCAGCCGCGCTCATTTTTGTGATATCCTGCGCCGAGCTGTTAAAGGTGATGATCCTTTTGTTCAGGTCAGTGGTAAATACACCGCTCGGCATACTTTCAATAATATATTTATTGAATGCCTTAAGGTCGCTTAAGACCGTGTCTCTTTCCTTAAGTCTCCGTGTAGCGCTGTGCAGTTTCTCTGAAAGGTAGCCGCTCAGAAAAGCGATAAGATAAAAAGCAACGATATGGGCAAATATATTATAAAAATAATCTTTTATGGAAAAGAACATCCCGGAGGAACTTTCAATAATATTATAAAACTGAAGGTTTATCAGGCCTCCATAACAGATACTGCTTAAGGTGGCTATTATGTAGCAGGCCCTGCGACCCTGAACAATACCGGCGGAAATTATGCTCAGAAGGTACAGGAACGAAAATATACTTGCGATACCGCCCGTAATATATAAGAGAAATGTCTCAGCAATAACATCAATAACGATTTGCGCATACGCAAATGTTTTGAACCTTTTTTCTGTTGTTATCCATCTGAGAATGACCGCATAGAAAATGGTAAGGACATACAGTGCGCTGATAAACAGGGAAAATGCGGCCGGGTAGAGCAGCTTTTCATGCCCGACCCTGAACACGTAGAACGACCCGAGGAGCAACGTAATAAGGGTCACCCTTATATAGATCAGCGCGCTGACCCTTTTTATAGAGTCTTTACTTACCATTGTGGAATTCAATGTGACCGTTAAATATTTCTTGCTTTAACAGGCCGTATTCAGCCGACAAGTGTTATCAGCTTGAATATCGGCAGATACATGGCAACAACTATAAATCCTACTGTTCCGCCCAGAAATATCATAAGGACAGGTTCTATCATGGAGGTAAGGTTTGAAACCGCAATATCCACCTCTTCATCATAGAAGTCAGCGATCTTTTCAAGCATACTGTCCAGCGCGCCGGTTGATTCACCGACTGCGATCATCTGTGTTACCATCGGGGGGAACACCTTCGCCTCTGACAACGGCTCGGCAATTGTCTTACCTTCCGAAACACCCTGCCTGACAATGAAAACCGCTTTTTCAATGACCTTGTTCCCGGCTGTTTTGGCAGTTATATTAAGCCCTTCAAGTATCGGCACACCGCTGCTGATAAGCGTGCCGAGGGTCCGGGTGAATTTAGCGACCCCTACCTTTTTAAAGAGTATACCTACAATAGGGAGCTTCATGATGATCGTATCTGTAACCATCTCCCCCTTTTCAGTCTTTCTGAACTGTGCAATTGAGACAATAACACCAACAACGCTGGCCAGGACGATAAGCCCGCCGATTCCACCGAGAAAGTCACTGGCATCAATTATCATTTGTGTGGGCGCAGGCAGCACCCCTCCGAGGGTCTCGAACATCTTCCCGAAGGTAGGAACAACAAAGACCATGATTATCACAATAACAAGGATTGCCACAGTGATAACTACGGTCGGATAGACCATAGCGCCTTTCACCTTACGTTTAAGGCTCTGCGCCTTCTCAATATATGTGGCAAGTCTTATAAGTATCGTATCAAGAATACCGCCGGCCTCTCCGGCCGCCACCATGTTCGCATAAAGGTCCGTGAATATCTTCGGATGTTTTCTGAGGGCATCGGCAAAGGTAGAGCCGCCCTCGACATCAGCCTTTATCTCGCCGATCTTTTCTCCGAATGTCTGATTTTCTGTCTGTTTTGCAAGGATATCAAGAGCCTGGATAAGAGGAAGCCCGGCTCCTATCATCGTGGCAAACTGCCTTGTGAAAATAACAAGGTCCTTCTCTGTTACCTTGCCCCCGCCTGAACTGAAAAGCGGCTTGGCCTTTTTGGATATCTTTGTCGGGACAATACGCTGCTTTCTGAGATATGACTGGACCTCATCCTTTGTCTCTGCTGTCAGCTCTCCCTTAACAATCCCGCCCTTGGGAGACTTTCCTGTCCAGTTAAATATAGTTGCAGCCATGTTATTTTACCGCCCCAGGGTTTGCCTTCTGTATCATATTAAGCAGTTCATCAGGCATTGTTGACTTGGAAAGCGCATCGTCATGCGACAGATCACCCCTTTTATACAGGTCAAAGAGCGACTGGTTCATTGTCTGCATTCCATGTGCCTGCTGCCCTGCCTGCATCATTGAGTATAGCTGATGAGTCTTGTCTTCCCGTATCAGGTTCCTTATTGCGGGTGTCGGCACAAAGACCTCAACTGCAAGAGACCTTCCCTTGCCCGATTTTTTAGGAATAAGCTGTTGCGCTATTATACCTTCAAGAACAAAGGAAAGCTGTACCCTTATCTGTTCCTGCTGGTGAGATGGAAATACATCTATGATACGGTTAATGGTCTGAATGGCATTATTTGTATGCAGGGTCGCAAGCGTCAGGTGACCTGTCTCAGAAACCGTAAGAGCCGCTTCAATGGTCTCAAGGTCCCTCATCTCACCGATAAGCACAACGTCCGGATCCTGTCTCAGCACATATCGCAGGGCATCCTTAAATGACGCGGTGTCAGAATTCACCTCCCTCTGGTTGACCAGGCAGTTTCTATGCGGGTGGATGTATTCTATAGGGTCCTCAACGGTTATTATATGTTCATTGCGTTCATGGTTTATTTTATCGATAATGGCTGCAAGGGTTGATGACTTACCGCTTCCGGTAGGACCCGTGACAAGGACAAGCCCCCTGGGCTTACTGGCAAGCTTACTGACCACAGCAGGAAGACCGAGGTCATTAAAAGTCCTCATCTTGAACGGTATCATCCTGAATGCACCGGCTACCGAACCCCTCTGCATAAATATATTGGCCCTGAAACGGCTCAGTCCTTTGAGTCCGAAGGAGAGGTCAAGTTCATTGTTCTCTTCAAATTTATGTTTCTGTGTGTCCGTAAGTATGCTATAACAAAGGGCCTTTGTCTCAGCCGGCGTAAGAGGTTCAGCTTCAATCGGAGCCAGTTTTCCATCTATCCTTATGCGCGGAGGGGTTGCCGTACTGATATGAAGGTCTGAAGCATCTTTTTCGATCATGATCTTTAAAAGATCGTAGAGTGTTGACATTATCTATGCACCTCAATGAACAGGTTTAATATATTTTGTATCATGTTAAATTTTATCACTGTGATCAGAACAAAATAAACAGGTTTTCATTAAATATATCGGCAAAATCTTTTCTTTTCTTTAGTCTGCAAATGTTACCTTCAGGACCTCTTCTATTGTGGTTACGCCCTCTCTTATCTTTGTAAGGCCGCTCATCCTCAAGGTTTTCATCCCCTCTTGTACAGCAGTCTTTCTCAACTCGGCGGCAGAAGCCCCCTTAAGCACCATCACTTTAAGATTTTCCGACATTGGCATTACCTCATAAAGAGCACGCCTTCCTTTGTACCCGGTATCACCGCAGGCCTGACAGCCTTTGCCTTTATAACACTTGAAAGAGCCTATCTCTTCTTTTGGAAACCCGATATCAAGCAGCGCGCTTTCAGGGACATTTTCCACTTCCTTGCACTCATCACATATCTTTCTTGCAAGTCTCTGGGCAAGAATAAGCACAACAGACGCTGATATAAGAAACGGCTCAATGCCCATGTTCAGCATTCTCTGTACAGTGCTCGGGGCATCATTTGTATGCAGGGTGCTGAAGACCAGGTGACCGGTCAGCGCGGCCTTTACAGCTATCTCACCGGTTTCATAGTCACGTATTTCACCAACCATTACAATATCAGGATCCTGCCTCAGAAATGATTTAAGGGCAGCAGCGAATGTCAGACCGATATTTTCCCTGACATGCACCTGATTAATTCCCTTCAGGTTATACTCCACCGGGTCTTCAGCTGTCATAATATTCACATCAACCTTATTAACAGTACTGAGCGCGGAATAAAGCGTGGTGGTCTTACCGCTTCCGGTAGGGCCTGTGACAAGGACCATTCCGTAAGGAGAAGAAATAGCTTTCTGAAAGTCTTTCATGGCCTTTTCTTCAAAGCCGAGCATTGAAAGGTCAAGGTTCAGGTTGCTCTGGTCAAGTATCCTCATGACTATTTTTTCTCCGAAAAGGGTAGGCAGGGTAGAGACACGCAGATCGATAGACTTATCCTTGACCCTTAACTTTATTCTGCCGTCCTGGGGAAGCCGTCTTTCGGCAATATCAAGCTCGGCCATGATCTTCACCCTGGATGAGAGCGCTGATTTCAGCCTAATAGGCGGCTGCATAATATCATACAGAACACCGTCAACCCTGTAACGCACCCTGTAATCTTTTTCATACGGCTCAAGATGAATATCACTTGCCCCTCTCATTATTGCCTCGCTCAAAATAAGGTTCACAAGCTTGACTACAGGCGCGTCTTCTCCGGCATTTTTAAGCTGGGATATGTCGGAATCTTCTTCTGCGGCCTGCACCAGATCCACATTACCGTCATCAAAGTCCGCCATGCTGTCCACAACGTTCTGAAGAGCATCCGACTGTTCATAGTGTCTCGCGATGGCGTCCTTTATAGCTGTCTCAGATGCAACAACCGGCACCACATCATAGCCTGTCATGAACTTTACGTCATCAAGCGCAAAAACATTGGAAGGGTCCGTCATCGCAAGTGTCAATGTCGCACCGTTTTTTGATATTGGGAATATCTGGTATTTACTGGCAACATCAAAGGGAACGAACTTGATGACCGAAGCGTCGATCTCCTGCGTTGAAAGGGTGACTGCCGGGACCCCGTACTGTTTGCTCAGGAACCCTACAAGGGCATCTTCAGTAAGCACGCCCATCTTGATCAGGTTAGAGCCTATGCGGCCGCCTTCCTTCTTCTGCAGCTCAAGCGCCTGACCTAACTGTTCCTCTGTTATGATGGCGTTGTTTACGAGTAACTGCCCTAATTTAGCTGCCACTTTTCACACCATCCCGGAGTTGCCTTATGTAATCAATTACAATGTTCATTTTATAATCTCTTAAAGATTACGCAATTATAGTATACTTGCATATCTTTACGGCAACTACATATAAAAACTAAAGAAATCAAACTCTGTGTTATTCATCCCCTGCCTTAAAGCCGCAGGCCTTTTCAGGTCCGGATTTATCGAATTATTTCCGGGTAAATATGCACCTTTAATATTTTTTCAGTATTATCAATGTCCACAGGCATTTGAATACCATCAAATAACTGCCATTTTTCCCTGTGTTCAGCATATGCTCCGGGCTCCAGCCTGGTCGATGGGGAAAGTGTTTCCATCTCAAGCATAAAATCGTTTACATATGTTTCATAAGAAACGCCAAAATCCGGATATCGGGCATCTTTTTCATGTTTGTAATATTTAACAAATAGATGGTTATTATTAAAGTAGGCAGCCCATTCGCTTTCATTGGAAGTGCCGATCTTCATCGGCGCCCTCATTGCAGGGTCATGCTGAATTATCATGTAGTCCCCCTCAAACCTCAGCCGCGGGTCATCAAGTTTTGTATATGGCCACAACACCATACGCCTGTTAGGAAGAAGTCCTGTGTCCGCCCCCGAAACAGGCACAACCTCCCTGCCCCCCGGGGCCATGGCTGAGATACTCCAGAGCGAAAGGTCCAGCGGCAATAGTCCTGAGTTGGTCATGCGGTGAAGTATATTGACCTTACTGTTTTCAGCAGAAACAGTGATCTCCATTTCCTTTATGATCCCAGTTAACGTCTCCCTGTTCTGAATTGTCCTTATACCGGACGGGATCTCTTCCCACCTGACCGGGGAATTGTCCGGTTCATATGTTCTCTCTCTGTCTTCAGGGCTGTGCCACAAGCGGTGCCCCCCATATATCAGCCAGTCACTTCCGCCGGTTTTACCCAGAGTTTTTTCGACTTCGCAAAATTCATTTTTTTTATCAAAAAAACCGTAACGGATAATTCTCGGTCCCACATCCACTGTAATGACCAGGTCAATAATTCCGTTAGAGATACGGACACAATTGTCCCATCCGCCATATGCAGTTTTTTCTATTATTATTCCGGACATATATTCTCCTAAAAATGATGAACTATTATACATATAAAATATGGCCGGACAACCAATTTTATCGTCACCCGGAACAAAATAATGTAAACATTTTTTTAATCAACATTATTTCAACTCTTTGTTCACAACAAAAAGTCATTAAAATCAAATGCTTTGAAAAACATCATTTTTTACTTGACACAATACTACATATTGTGGTTAAATTTCGCAGTACCTCTAAATAAGGGATTGTGGCTGATAGCAGATTACATAGCAATTATAACGAGTTAGCATTTATTGAAAAAAAGAACTATCAAAACTTTTTAATTATAAATAAATATATTTTATTTTCTAAGGGAGGAATAATGGCAAATCTTGCATCCGGACAGATCAAATTTACTTCAAGCGCAAAAAAGGTACTCGAAAAGAGGTATCTAATAAGAAACGAGAAGGGCAAGGTCACGGAGGCCCCTGAGGATCTTTTCAGGAGGGTTGCCCGTACGGTTGCAGCCGTGGAACTTGATCACGGCAAGTCCAAGGCTGAAGCCCAGTTCCTGGAGGACAGATTCTACGACATAACGACCTCTATGAAATTTTTACCTAACAGCCCCACACTCATGAATGCCGGCAGAAGGCTCGGTCAGCTTTCTGCATGCTTTGTGCTCCCGATTGAAGACACCATGGAGTCAATCTTTGAAGCTGTAAAAAACGCGGCGCTCATACACAAGTCCGGCGGGGGAACAGGATTCTCATTTTCCAATCTCAGACCGACCGGCGACATTGTCGGCTCTACAAAGGGGATATCATCCGGGCCAATCTCTTTTATGTCGGTTTTTGACTCCGCCACCGAGGCAATAAAGCAGGGCGGGACAAGACGGGGGGCCAACATGGGAATACTCCGCGTTGATCATCCTGACATACTCAGTTTTATTTCCGCAAAAGAAAGTGATACAAGGCTCAACAATTTCAATCTTTCTGTCGCTTTGACAGATACGTTCATGGATGCGCTCAAAGAAAACAAAGATTATGACCTTGTAAATCCGCACAATAAAAAACCGGCCGGCAAATTAAACTCCCGCAAAGTGTTTGACCTTATAGTGCAGCATGCATGGAAGAACGGCGAGCCCGGGATCATATTCATTGACAGAATGAACCAGTACAACCCGACCCCTGAAGCCGGAGAGATAGAAAGCACCAACCCCTGCGGCGAACAGCCGCTGCTTCCATATGAGTCATGCAACCTTGGATCTATTAACCTCTCCAAATTTGTAAAGGTCTCAGATAACGCATACTCCACAGACAACATTCTGGATTCTGACGCATATATTGACTGGGACTCATTAAGAGATACCGTTCACCGGGCAACACATTTCCTGGATAATGTTATATCCATAAACAACTATCCTCTCAAGAAGATCGAGGAAGCCACCAAGGCCAACAGAAAGATCGGTCTCGGTGTCATGGGCTGGGCTGACATGCTTATCCAGCTCGGCATCCCGTACAACTCAGAAGATGCTGCAAAGCTTGCAGGTGAAGTCATGGGCTTTATTCAAACAGAAAGCAAAAAGCAATCATCTGTACTTGCTGAAGAGCGCGGAGTATTCCCAAACTTTGAACACAGCATCTACAAAGACAAGATGCATCTCCGGAATGCGACCACAACCACCATTGCCCCAACCGGAACACTTTCAATTATTGCAGGCTGTTCAAGTGGCATAGAGCCTCTTTTTGCGGTTGCATTCGTACGAAATGTCCTTGAAGGCACAAAGCTTTATGAGGTAAATCCCTTATTCGAGAAGATCGCGCAGAAAAGAGGCTTCTGGAGCAGGGAGTTGATAGAAAAAATATCCGCAGAGGGCACTCTCCATGGAATAGAAGAAATCCCGGAAGACGTAAAAAAGCTTTTTACAACTGCACATGATATATCACCCCTTGACCATATCAGAATGCAGGCGGCCTTCCAGAAAAATGTTGACAATGCTGTATCTAAAACCGTTAACTTTTCACATGATGCAGAACCCAAGGACGTTGAAGACGCCTATTTTCTGGCATACGGCCTTGAATGCAAAGGGCTTACGGTTTACAGGGACGGCTCAAGAGACGAACAGGTCCTTTCTACGGGCCAGACCGCTTCTCAGCCAGCACCGGCAGAGCAGAAAGCGCCTGCCGCCATACCTGCTGCCACAAAGGTGACTCCAAAGAAAAGGCCTGAATTGATCAAAGGAACTACAAGACTGATGAAAACAGGCTGCGGCAATCTTTACGTCACGATCAACGAGGATGAGAACGGCAACCTGTTCGAACTTTTCACGCAAATGGGCAAGGCCGGCGGCTGCGCATCAAGCCAGGCTGAGGCCATCGGCAGACTGGTAAGCCTTGCACTCAGAGGGAATATCGAGCCGATCGAGATCGAAAAACAGCTCAGAGGAATAAGCTGTCACAGTCCGTCATGGGCAGCCGGGGGGAAGATAGCTTCCTGTTCCGATGCCATATCAAAGGCCATTGCAAGATACGCGGAGGTCAGACCTAAAAGCAACGGCAACGGGTCACATGCCGCAATAAATGTAAAAAAGGAAAAGACCATCTTCAGCGGAGCATGCACTGAATGCGGCGGAGCGGTTGAGCATGAAGGCGGCTGTGCGGTCTGCAGAGACTGCGGATTTACAAAGTGCAGCTAAAACAGAATATACCTGCATACCTGTGCTCAGTAATATGCTTAATACTAATTTGTTCTTGTGCCCCGCCCCATAAAAGGGGGCGGGGTTCAGTCCCCGGAGCGACATACCTGACAGCCTCATGGTACGGCCCGAAGTTCAATGGAAGACCGACTTCTTCAGGAGAACGTTTTGATATGTACGGGATGACCGCTGCCCATAAGACCATGAAGTTCGGCACAAAACTGCGGGTAACCAATCCTGACACCGGCAGACATGTTGATGTTATCGTTAATGACAGAGGACCGTTCATTCCAGGCAGGGACCTCGATCTTTCACTTGGCGCAGCCAGGGCGATCGGTCATGAGGAAAAAGGGGTAGGAACAGTTCAAATAGAGTTCCTGGGCCGGGATATGCGTTATGCAAAGAGAATGCCTTATGACCCTTCAGCAGCAGCATCAGCCGGAGATATCGGCTTTGTGACCATTCAGGTGGGGTCTTTCATTGACAGGGAAAATGCTGTACGACTAAAACAGGGACTACAGGGACTATACAGCAATGTATATATTATAACTGCATTAATAGGCGATGATGAATATTACAGGGTAAGAGTAGGCCGGTTCAGCGACTATGACGACGCTTACTCTATAGCGGAAAAGCTTGCGGATGAAGGCTACAGCACCCTGATAACATCCAGAAAATAAATTTTAATATCTGATCAAAAGGAGAATTCATATGCGTCCTGACTGGGATGAATATTTCATAGAGATCGCAAAAGTGGTCTCATCAAGGTCCACCTGCCTGCGCAGGAAATACGGGGCAGTACTTGTCAAAGACCGTGTTATCATAAGCACCGGATACAACGGCGCTCCTCGCGGCATGGAGAACTGCATTGATACAGGCACCTGCACAAGGAAAGAGCAGAATATCCCTTCAGGGGAAAGATACGAGCTTTGCGAGGCAGTACATGCGGAGCAGAACGCTATCATTTGCGCAATGCCTGACAGGATGAAAGGGGCAACCATATATATTGCAGGCTTTGAAGAAGATAAAAGCTTTGCAGCCGGCAAACCATGCAGGCTATGCGACCGAATGATCAAAAATGCTCAGATAGGGACAATTGTTTATCTTGATAAAGACGGCAGCATGAAAAAAGTAACGCTTAAGTAATGATCAACCGCTTCTAAAGAAACTCCCCGACATTTGCCCAGGGAAGTTCATCTATTTCCATCCCGATCCGGTGACGGATATCATGAGGAGGAATCTTGGTTGACCACATTACTTTACACTTTAAGATGACTGTCTTACCGGCAGGCGAATCAAATTTAAGTTCGATCGGATCATCAGGCAGGAAGTTTATACCAGGCTCAAGCTGGTCCGTTAATACGTTTGCTCCGGATGCTGAAATATTCTCGATAACGCCCGGATAAATTGTATTGCCGTATATTATCTCTGTCTTATAGCCGGCAGTAATTCTTTTGGCACCCCTGTTATCCATCCCCTTGTTCATCCCCTCATGCACCTTCGGACCATGTATAATCCTTCACCGACAAATTTATTATAAATCAATATGTTACATTTTAACTGATAATACTATATTCAGCAAGAAAAAAAGGCACTATGAGCATTATGGGGGATAAAAGGAGCTAGCCATAAATGACTAACTCCCTGATTTTAAATGGTGAGCCGTGTAGGATTCGAACCTACGACCCGCTGATTAAGAGTCAGCTGCTCTACCAACTGAGCTAACGGCCCATTTTTTAATGGTGCGCCTGGGAGGACTCGAACCTCCGGCACCCGGCTCCGGAGGCCGGTGCTCTAATCCACTGAGCTACAGGCGCTATACCCGTTGTCCGTTCTACTGCAAATAAGATAACAGTTTATCTGATTCACGGTCAACGAATTCAGGAAATTAAAATTTGGGGTGAATGGAGGGATTCGAACCCTCGACCCTCTGAACCACAATCAGATGCTCTAACCAGCTGAGCTACACCCACCGAAATAATTTTCTTCATTGGTGCGCCTGTGAGGATTCGAACCTCAGACCTACTGATTAGAAGTCAGTTGCTCTATCCAGCTGAGCTACAGGCGCTGCATTACTACTTTACAACAACCGGTCACAATTTTCCCCTCAAAATGAACATCCGGGACATATCAAACCAGAGGAATAATTCTATTTGAAGACTACTTCATATGTCAACCAGGCAGCATATATTCTAATCAAGAAGCGGCAATATGGCAAGTAACAGGGAAACTATTATGCGTTTTTCTCTTCTTCCATGTTCTCATACAATGAATTATACTCTTTTTCGAGCCAGAGATAGTTCTTGTCGAGTTTTGCATATTCCTGAATTTTTGACTCGAGCTCATCTTTCAGTCTTTCGACCTTTATTTCAAGTCGTTTTTTCTCAGCAGCAAGCATGTTGTAATCAGCACCGCTCACCATGTCCTTCATTTTTCTCTGTATCCCCTCAACTTTATTGTCTGCTAAATAAGCCCTTTCATCAAGCCCCTGGTTCTCTTTTTCAAGTGTGCTTATACACATATCGATTTCCTTATTATTCTTTTCAAACTCAGCAATTACCTTTTTATACTGTTCTGACATTTCAGCTTCAGGGACAATCTCCCTTATCAATTCCTGCAGCTGCGCATTGATTCCCTTTGTTTTTTCAAATTTCTCCTGAAATTCAGTGCATTTCTGCTGCCACTTGGCAAGCTCTTCACTACTGATACCATTATCTCCTGAACTGTTATCATCCTTAGTCCCTGCAACAGCGCTCATACCTCTCTGTTTTCTCCACTGAAAGAACATGATAACTGCTACCCCTAAAAAAAGGATCATAAATTCAACTATGAACAAAAACAGGGTCGCATTGATCCTTATCATTACTATTTACCCTCTTCCAAAAGTTTGTCCAGATCGGCCTGAGTCACTAGCCCGTCAGAGACGGCTTCGGAACTACCTTCTTTTGCCTTTGACATTTCGTCAGTCTTAGGTTTTTCAACATCCCCGGTCGCAACCGGCGCTGCCCCAGCCTCTTCAAACAGTTTATCAAGGTCGTCCTGATCCACTAACCCGCCCTCAGTTTCCTGTACTTCGGTCTTTGTCTCTTCTGCCTGCTTGTCCTCAGCACTTTCTGTTTCAACAGAAATTTCTTCAGCACTTCCTGCCTCTTCAAACAATTTATCCAAGTCGTCCTGCCCCACTACTTCTCCGGCAGGTTTCTCTTCTGCTACTTCTTCCTTCA
>CBFDEG010000059.1:0-14950 GCA_965603765.1 uncultured bacterium
GAATCTCTGCCTTCAACATTTCAACAGGGTCATTAACAGCCTGTTCTGTTGACATAAAAGGAAGTACTGATTCCTCTTTAACAGCATCAGAAGAAGACACTATCAGCATTGCCGGGTACATGTTGTATTTACTGCTCTTAACAACAGGCTTACATGCATAAAGAAATATTGGCAGAGATATCAGGGAAAGTACAATTATCTTTTTTATCATTCAATTTCCTGTCATATAAATAACAAACCCTTTACAGAATAAATTCACATAATGATATTTATAGATTAGCATTAACTATACAAAAGAAAAAAGGCGTCCCGTAAATTTACGGGACGCCTTACATAAAGCTGCATATATTTAATGTTACTCTTTATCTTTTTTATCCTTTTCAGCCTTCTTGTCTTCACGACCGCTGCTGATCCTGTCATAATCTACAAATTCAAGGACTGCCATATCAGCATTGTCACCAACACGGAACCTTGTTTTAAGAACACGAAGGTAACCGCTTGTTCTCTCAATTTTAGGAGCTATCTCATTAAATAATTTTGAGATAATATTGTTATTTGGAACACGGGAAAGGGCCAGTCTTCTTGACTGAAGATCACCTTTTCTGGCAAGTGTTATTAAACGTTCTGCAACCTTCTTTGCCTCCTTTGCCTTGGCTGCTGTCGTCTCTATCTTAAGATGCTGAAACAGAGACGTAACCAACCCGCGCAAAAGTGCCTTCCTCTGGTTTGTATTTCTATGAAATCTTTTACCTGCTATTCTATGACGCATTTTCTGGCCTCTTCGTTGCTGCTAATTTTTCTAAATCTTCTATATCCACTCTCATATTGAAGTGGAGCCCCATACTGATTATAAGTTCCTTTATCTCATTCAAAGACTTTCTTCCGAAGTTCTTTGTCCTGAGCATCTCCTGTTCGGTCTTCTGCACCAATTCTGCTAAAGTACGTATATTAGCATTTTTCAGGCAGTTGTAAGAACGGACCGAAAGTTCAAGCTCTTCTACATTTTTAAGCAGGTTCTCATTAAGATCTACCGGCTCTTCATCATAATCATCCATCTCATCCATAAGACCCATTCCAGTGCTGGTATCCGGAAAAGTGTTTTCCTCAATCTGCGGCGCTTCTTTCTGCACAGGCCCATTATTGACCGGAGCAAATATGGAAAGATGCCCTTGCAGCACCTCAGCAGCCTGTGTAAGGGCATTATGAGGTGTAATGCTGCCGTCTGTCCATATCTCCATAACAAGCTTGTCGTAGTCAGTAGAACGACCCACCCTTGCTCCCTCGACCCAGTAATTCACCTTATTGATCGGTGTAAAAATAGAATCGATCGGTATTGTATCTACAGGCATATCTTCTTTCTTATTATCTTCAGCATTCACATAACCTTTACCGTTCTCAATATTAAATTCCATTGTGAACTCAGCACCTTTTTCAATCGTTGCTATATGCTGTTCAGGATTCATTACTTCCACGTGTCCGCCTTTTATATCCTTACCCTTTACATCTGCGGGTCCTTGCATACTTATAGTAGCTATCTGAGGTGTTTCAGCGTCCGCATCCATTTTAAACCTCAGCTGTTTGACATTGAGAACAATATCAACGATATCTTCCTTTACACCTGTCACAGTTGAGAATTCATGCAGCACACCCGGAATCCTGATAGATGTGGCAGCCGCTCCTTCTGTTGATGACAGCATAACTCTTCTTAAAGCATTACCGATAGTGGTTCCAAACCCTCTCTCAAAAGGCTCAGCAATTAATTTCCCATATGTATCTGTAAGGCCCTCGGAATCAAAAACTATATTTTCAGGTAATTGAAAGCCTTTATTCCTAAGATCCATTAAGCCTCCTTATATTTACGATCACACTTCGTATATCAATACAATGTAATCTTTAAATTATTTTACGTGTTGCTGATTACTATTTTGAGTATAATTCAATTATCAACTGTTCCTGCACAGGGAGCTCAATCTCGTCTCTGGAAGGATAATGAAGTATTTTACCTTTAAAATTACTTGCATCTACTTCCACCCAGGCGGGCATTCCCTTATGCTCGATCTTTGATATGTTCTCTTCAATAACGACCATTTTCTTGCTGGACTCTTTTATTCCAATTATCTCATCAGTCTTGACAAGGTAGGAAGGAATATTTACTCTCTTATCATTAACCGTAAAATGTCCGTGCAGCACAAGCTGTCTGGCCTGTCTACGGTTAGAAGCAAAACCGAGTCTGTAGACTATATTATCAAGCCTGAGTTCAAGAAACTGCAGCAGGTTGCTTCCTGTCATGCCGGCCTTTTTCTCCGCCATAAAATAATACCTTTTAAACTGTTTTTCAAGTACCCCATATGTCTCTTTTGCTTTCTGCTTCTCTCTGAGCTGCAGGGCATAATCGGACATCTTTTTCCTTCTCTGACCATGCTGTCCAGGCGGATATTTCCTTCTCTCTACAGCACATTTTTCTGTATAACATCTATCCCCTTTAAGGAACAGTTTTTCACTCTCTCTTCTGCAAAGCCTGCATAATGCTTCTCTATATCTTGCCACTATACTCTTCTCCTTTTTGGTGGTTTCGTACCATTATGGGGAACAGGAGTCACATCTTTTATAAGATTTATCTCAAGGCCCGCTGACTGAAGAGCACGTATCGCCGACTCTCTGCCGGCACCGGGACCTTTCACATAAACGTTTATCTGCCTCATACCAAATCCCATGGCTTTCTTTGCAGCATTGTCCGCTGCGGTCTGCGCTGCATAAGGAGTCCCTTTTCTGGAGCCCTTAAAGCCCTGCGCGCCTGCCGATGACCATGACACGACATTTCCATTCTGGTCTGAAATAGTTACTATTGTATTATTAAATGTTGCCTGTATATGTGCTTCACCGGAATGTACAACCTTCTTCTCTTTCTTTCCGCTTTTTCTCTTTTTCTGAGCCATTATCCTATCCCTTCTTCTTCATTCCACCGATGGCCTTTTTCGGGCCTTTACGAGTGCGTGCATTTGTACTGGTTCGCTGACCGCGGACAGGAAGTCTGGACCTGTGTCTAAGTCCCCTGTAGCTGCCGATATCCTGAAGTCTCTTTATATTCATTGCGATCTCCCGCCTGAGATCACCCTCAACCTTACAATCCTTTTCTATTGCTGCCCTGAGTTTAACTCCGTCTTCGTCGGTAAGGTCACTGGTTTTCTTGTTCGGGTCTATACCTGTATCCTGCAGTAACTTGCGTGATACTGTCCTTCCAACACCAAAGATCCTTGTCAAACTTATCTCTACTCGCTCATTTTTTGGTAAATCAACTCCTGAAATTCTCACTTTTACTCCTTAATAAGATACGTTTATCAAAAAAATCAGATTAACATTATACTTAAATCAACCCTGTCTCTGTTTGTGTTTTGGGTTGGTGCATATAACTCTGACAACTCCCTGCCGTTTTATTACCTTACACTTTATGCACAGCGGCTTTACTGATGAACGTACTTTCATTTTATACTCTCCATTTATATAACTTTTTTACTTAAACCTGTATGTGATCCTGCCCTGTGAGAGATCATAAGGCGACAGTGCTACTGTAACCTTATCACCAGGCAATATTTTTATAAAGTGCATCCTCATCTTACCGGAAACATAGGCCAGTATTACCTGTCCGTTTTCAAGTTCTACCTTAAACTTTGCATTTGGCAGATTCTCTAATATAGTCCCTTGTACCTCTATGGCTTCTTCTTTTGACATTTAGAACACCTATAATACTTAATCCTTTATAATTTAGTCAAGATAACACAGCCATTTTTTGTGACCGCTATAGTATGCTCAAAATGAGCAGACAAACTTCCATCCCGTGTGACCGCTGTCCAGCCGTCATCCAGGATATTTACTTCCCATCCGCCTGCATTGACCATTGGTTCAATAGCCAGCGTCATGCCTTCTCTGAGTTGAGGCCCGTTGCCCGGTTTGCCGTAATTAGGGATCTGGGGGTCCTCATGAAGCTCACGTCCGATCCCATGTCCGACAAAATTCCTGACAACTGAAAACCCTGCTGATTCTGCTTGACCCTGTATTGCGCTGGAAACATCCGAAAGCCTGTTTCCGGCCACTACCTTTTCCAGCCCTGACTGCAGAGCCTGCTCTGTTACTGTGACGAGCTTTGCAGCAGCACTATTTATCTCGCCAACCGGCAGAGTAATGGCTGCATCTCCATAAAATCCTTTATAAAAAGCACCGATATCAATACTGACAATATCGCCGTTCTTCAGCTTTTTGGGTGATGGTATCCCATGGACAACCTGCTCATTGACCGATGCGCATACAGTTGCGGGATAATTTCTATATCCCTTAAATGCAGGTTTTGCACCTCTTGCGACTATATATGTTTCTGCTATCCCGTCTATCTCTTTGGTGGTTATTCCGGGAGCCACACTCTTCCTGATACTATCGAGAACCTCGGCGACTATTCTGCATGCCTCCGACATTTTCTTTATTTCATCTGGTGATTTAAGAACGATCAAGGTCACATCCGTTAGCTATCAGCTTCTTCGCCCTCTTACCCTGCCCTTTTTCATGAATCCGTCATATGAACGTGTCACAAGGTGTGATTCCATCTGTGAAATCGTATCAAGAGCAACACCAACAACGATAAGGATTGACGTCCCCCCGAAATAGAAAGGCATGTTAAAATATCCCCTGAGTATATCAGGCAGTATACAAACAGCAGCAAGGTACACAGCACCGCCGAAGGTTATCCTTGTAAGCACCTTATAAATATAGTCAGATGTATTCTGACCTGGACGAACACCGGGCACGAAACCACCATGCTTTTTCAGGTTGTCCGCAATATCAACCGGGTTAAATGTTATGGATGTGTAAAAGTAGCAGAAAAAGAATATCATGCTCACATAAAGCAACGTATAAAAGATAGTACCCGGTGCAAGCTGCCTTGACATTGACTGCACCCATGGCACTGCAATGAAACCTGCGATAGTGGCAGGGAACATAATTATTGATGAAGCAAATATAGGAGGTATAACACCCGCTGTATTGACCTTTAAAGGCAGGTGAGTATTCTGACCGCCATACACCTTACGTCCGACTACACGCTTTGCGTACTGGACCGGTATCTTCCGCTGGCCCCTCTCCATGAAAACTATAACTCCAATGACCACAACCATCATAATAAGTACAAGGAACATCATCATAATATGTATCTCTCCAGCTCTCATCAGAGAAATAGAGCTGATAACCGCATTCGGAAATCTTGCCACGATACCCGCGAAAATTATAAGGGATATCCCGTTGCCGATCCCTCTTTCAGTGATCTGCTCTCCAAGCCACATTATAAACGCAGTCCCTGATGTCATAGTGACCATAGTCAATAGCCTGAACGACCATCCCGGATCCTGAACAAAGGCCCCCTGGTTCATGCTCTCGATACCTACAGCTATACCGATAGACTGAACTATACTGATAAGGACTGTGCCATACCTCGTATACTGTGTAATCTTTTTCCTGCCCGCATCGCCTTCTTTTGCAAGTTTTGCAAGTGCGGGAACAACAACAGTAAGAAGCTGGAGAATGATAGATGCACTGATATAAGGCATAATACCAAGGGCAAATATAGTAGCCCTTGAGAGTGCTCCGCCGGAGAACATATCGAAGAACCCCATTAAGGCACCGCCTTTTTCCAGCAGAAAACGGCTCAGTTCCTCACCGTTAATGCCAGGGGTCGGTATGTGCGCGCCAATCCGGTATATAGCCAATAATACAAGAGTGAATATAATTCTGCTTTTGAGTTCAGCTATACGGAAGACATTCTGGAATGTGTTAACTATACTCACTATTGGATTATTTTATTGAAACTGTTTAAATTATTATTTCAATGATCTGCTATGTATACAGAACACCAGATTTGTTATTTTATTGTTTCTACACTGCCTTTTGAAGCTGCGATCTTTTCTGCTGCAGAGGCACTAAATGCATGTGCTTTTATATTTATCGCCTTAGATACCTCTCCATTGCCGAGGATCTTGATCCCGTCATTGAATTTCTTTATTACACCCTTCTCCTTTAAAAGCTCAGGAGTGATCTCTGTCTCGTTCAGAGCATCGAGTTGGCCAACATTCACTAAGGTATAAATTTTTGAATTTATATTTGTAAAGCCCCTTTTGGGAAGTCTGCGCTGAAGCGGCATCTGTCCGCCTTCAAAACCGGGCCTTGTACCACCGCCACTTCTGGCCTTCTGACCTTTATGTCCTCTGCATGATGTCTTACCATGTCCGGAACCAGGGCCTCTTCCTACTCTTTTTCTCTTTTTTCTGCTGCCGGGGGCCGGCGCGAGATCCGATAATTTCATCTATTCCTCCGATGCCTCATTAACTTCAACAAGATGTGATGTTTTATGGATCATTCCTCTTATCGAAGGCGTGTCCTTATGCACAACAGTCTGATTAATTTTTCTCAAGCCAAGCGCCTCAAGCACTCTTCTCTGTCTCCAGGGCCTGCCTATATAGCTTCTTTTAAGTGTTACTTTAATGTCTTTCATTTTTCTGTTACCTGTTTATTTTCCTCTGTTTTTCCTGCTCTCCTGCTCACGCTCTCTGCGGACTTCAGTTTTGTCAGACCATCGATCACCGCTCTTACTGTATTGAACGGATTACGGCTGCCTAATGACTTTGCGACAACGTTCTTTATGCCTGTAACTTCCATTATTGCCCTGACAGGACCTCCGGCTATTAGGCCTGTACCCGGTCTTGCAGGCTGTATCACTACTTTTCCGGCACCAAAAATACCATTTATACGGTGAGGTATGGTTCCATTAACTACAGGGATCTTGACAATAGTTCTCTTGGCCTGTTCAATTGCTTTTCTGATCGCCTCAGGTACTTCAGCGGCCTTCCCTTTACCGAAACCGACATGTCCGGCCTCGTCACCGACAACCACAAGCGCACTGAAGGAAAACCTTCTACCGCCCTTTACGACCTTTGCAACTCTGTTTATATATATAACTTTGTCTTTTAATACACTGAGACTTTCAGGGTCAATTCTGCCCACCATTCCTCCTCTAGTAATTATAACTATAAATTAAAACTTCAGGCCGCCTTCTCTTGCAGCTTCAGCCAGGGCCTTTACACGTCCATGATAAAGATATCCGCCCCTGTCAAATACAACCGTCTTTACGCCTTTATCAAGCGCCCTGCTTGCAAGCAGAGAACCGACTGTTTTAGCCGCCTCAATATTGCCTCCGGTGCCTACTTTGCCTTTCAGCTCTTTGTCCGCACTTGAAGCAAAAACGATCGTTTTTCCTGATGCATCATCAATTACCTGAACATATATATGTTTAAGGCTCCTGAATACATTAAGCCTTGGCCTTTCAGCTACTCCGGACACCTTCTTCCTTACTCTGAAGTGCCTGGCCTTTCTGGCTCTATCTCTATCCGAATTCAAATCATCACCTCTTTATTTACCGGCTTTGCCGACTTTTATTCTTAAAATTTCTTCAGCATACTTGATTCCCTTGCCCTTATACGCATTAGGAGGTCTCAGGGAACGAATATTTGCAGCTACCTGTCCTATCAACTGTTTATCAATACCATGCAGCACGAGATTTACCTGCTTTTTGTCCACTTCTGCTGTTATACCTTCAGGAAGTTCAAATTCGACAGCATGGGAAAAACCAAGTGTCAAGGCTATTTTATTACCCTGCACCTGCGCTCTGTAACCAACGCCGTTAATCTCAAGCTCCCTCTTATAACCTTCGCTTGTACCTGTGATCATATTTGCAATAATACTTCTTGTGGTACCATGAATTGCCCTGGACTCATTTGTCTCATCAGGTCTATCAACTGTAACAATGCCGTCTTTGACATCTATCTTCATATTTGACGGACAGTCCCACTTGAGCTCTCCCTTTGGGCCTTTGACAGTAATATTACTGTCCTGAACTTTTATATCCACTCCCTTGGGAACAGTTATTGGATCTTTTCCTATTCTTGACATTATATCTCCAGATTATCCTTATTGATCTTTATATTTGCTTACCAGATGTTGCATATCACTTCACCGCCAACACCCTCGCGACGGCACGCATCATCTGTCATAACGCCTTTTGATGTTGAGACTATTGCCATTCCATACCCGCCCATTACTCTCGGAACATTGTCCTTATCAACATATATCCTTCTTCCGGGCTTGCTGACCTTTGTGATACCGGTTATTACCTGATCACTGTCATTGATGTATTTCATGGATATCCTGACAATACCCTGTTTTCTGTCCCTAAGGACCTTAAAGCTCTTTACATATCCTTTTTCCTTCAGGATCTTTGTCAGCTCTATCTTTAGTTTTGATGCAGGCACGTCAACCTTTTCAAGTCTTGCCATATTGGCATTCCTTATTCTGGTCAGCATATCTGCTATTGGATCCGTCATCATAATTACTATACTCCTACCAACTGGATTTTGTTACCCCGGGAATCATCCCTTTCAATGCAAGTGTTCTAAAGCATATCCTGCATAGGCCGAACTTTCTCAAAACACCTTTCGGTCTTCCACAAAGCCCGCATCTGGTATACGCTCTTACCTTAAATTTCGGGGTCCTTTTCTGTTTTGCAATCAAACTCTTTTTTGCCATTAAACGTTTCCTTTAATATTATTAAATCCGCTCAATCAATTCTTAAAAGGCATTCCAAGATACTTAAGCAAGGCCTTTCCCTCTTCGTTAGTTTTTGCAGTTGTTACGATTACTACATTCATGCCATGCATACTGACCACCGTATCATATTCTATCTCCGGGAATATTATCTGTTCCTGTATCCCGAGAGAATAATTACCTCTGCCGTCAAAAGCCTTAGGAGATATTCCCCTGAAATCCCTTATTCTTGGAAGCGCAAGAGATATGAACCTGTCAAGAAAATCATACATCCTGTCGCCCCGGAGCGTGACCTTGCAGCCAACAGGTACTCCTTCACGAAGCTTAAAGCCTGCAATAGACTTCTTCGCTTTTGTGGTGACAGCGGCCTGTCCGGTGATCACTGAGATCTCTCTTACAGCTGCTTCAAGTGTCTTAATGTCCTGAGAGGCGCTTCCCATCCCGACATTCAGCACAATGCTTTTGACCTTTGGGACCTGCATTACGCTTTTATATGAAAAATCCTTTTGTAAAGCCGGTACTATTTCTGTTTTATATTTTTCTTTGAGCCTGACCATTAGATTTTATTGAATAACCTCCATACATTTTTTACAAATACGAACTTTTTTACCATCTTCAAGTATTCTGTTGCCAAGCTTTGCCGGCTTATCGCATTTAGGACAGACAAGCATTACATTAGACCTCTGTATAGCTGCCTCTCTTTCAATAATACCGCCCTGCTGATACTTCTTACTCGGTTTCATATGTTTTTTTACCATATTCAGACTCTCAACGACAACACGGTCCTTATCTTTCTGGACTGATATTACACGGCCTTTTTTACCGCTGTCATCACCGCTGATCACAACAACTGTATCGTTTTTCTTAATACCTAAACCCACTTTTGCTCCCTTTATATAAAATATTGTTTTTCAGTCTGTTACTACAAAACCTCTGGGGCGAGAGAAACTATCTTCATAAATTCCTTCCACCTCAGCTCTCTTGCGACCGGACCGAATATACGGGTACCGACCGGTTCACCTTCTGCGTTGATAAGCACTGCAGCGTTCTGGTCAAAGCGGATATATGTACCGTCCGGCCTGCGGACCGCCTTCTTTGTCCTGACAACTACCGCCTTGGCTACAGTACCTTTTTTTATTGCAGCGTTCGGCTCTGCTTCCTTTACAGCGACCACTATTTTGTCACCGATACTCGCGTATCGCCTGTGGTGTCCTCCAAGGACCTTAATGCACAGGACTTTTTTGGCCCCTGAGTTATCTGCTACCTCTAATACGCTTTCCTGTTGGATCATTCGTTACCTCTTTTTACAATTTCAAGCACCTGCCATCTTTTATCCCTGCTCAAAGGCCTTGACTCGATAATTGATACCTTGTCACCCTTTTTGCATTTGTTCTCGCCGTCATGTGCTTTGAACCTGGTAATTTTCTTGATGATCTTTTTATAAAGTGGATGCTGTGCCAGCCTGGTTATTGCAACCACAACTGTCTTATCCATTTTATCACTGACCACTTCTCCTGTATAAACCTTCTTTGGCATTTATCTTCCCGCCTTAACTTAAATTTGCGCTTCGGGCCTTTTCATTGAGCACGGTAAGTACCCTTGCTATATCTTTTCTGACCTGCCTGATCCTCATAGGATTTTCAATCTCACCTGTCACCTTCTGAAAGTTGAGGTTAAACAGCTCTTTCCTAAGATCAATTTCATCCTGTTTCAATTCATCAATACTTTTATTTCTTATATCTGACGCTTTCATTTATACTATCCGATCCTCTTTACAATTTTTGTCGCAATTGGCAGCTTGTGTGAAGCGAGCCTCAAAGCTTCCTTTGCTACACTCTCTTCTACACCGGACATTTCATACATGATCCGGCCCGGCTTTACAACGGCGACCCATGACTCCGGTGCGCCCTTACCTTTACCCATTCTTGTTTCAGCAGGCTTCTTTGTAAGAGGCTTGTCCGGAAATATCCTTATCCAAACCTTTCCGCCTCTTTTTACATGCCTGGTTATTGCAATCCTTGCAGATTCTATCTGGCGGTTTGTTATCCAGCCCGGCTCCATGGCCTTAAGACCATACTCACCAAAAGACACTTTAGCGCCACGGTATGCCTTACCGTTCATACGGCCCTTCTGCATCTTCCTGAATTTAACTTTTTTAGGCATTAACATATTAGTATTTCTCCTTAAACAACATCACTGGCCGAAGGCTTAGCAACACGCTCCTGCAGTATGTCTCCTTTATAAATCCAGACCTTTACGCCAATTCTACCATATGTGGTCTTGGCTTCAGCAACGCCGTAATCAATGTCTGACCTGAAAGTGTGCAGCGGCACCCTGCCTTCTCTGTACCATTCAGACCTTGCTATCTCGGCGCCAGCCAGCCTTCCTGCGCATGCAACCTTGATACCTTGTGCTCCAAATCGCAGTGATGACGCAACTGATTTTTTCATTGCCCGCCTGAATGCAATTCTCTTTTCAAGCTGAAGGGCTATATTCTCAGCCACAAGCTGCGCGTCAAGCTCCGGCTTTCTTACTTCTTTAATATCAATAGATATCTCACGGCCGGTTATTTTTTCGAGCTGTTTTTTAAGCTTTTCAACCTCAGCGCCCTTTTTACCGATTATTATTCCCGGGCGTGCTGTATGTATAGCGGCCTTCAGTTTCTGACCGCTTCTTTCGATCTCAACCTTGGAAATACCTGCGTGAAACAGTTTCTCTTTTATATACTTTTGTATGGTAAGGTCTTCAAACAACAGTGCCTTATAGTTCCTCTTGGCATACCACTTGGAATTCCATGTTTTAATTATTCCTAATCTTATTCCTATCGGATGTGTCTTCTGACCCAAAACGTTCCTCCTGCCTATTCTTCCAGATACAAAGTTATATGGCTTGATCTTTTCTTTATTATGTCTGCCCTGCCCATGGCGCGCGGCATCATTCTCTTCATTGTCGGACCCTGATCTATATGGATCCTGGATATCTTCATTGTCTCAGGATCTGCAACCTTTTTCTGCTCGGCATTGGCCATTGCAGATTTCAGGACCTTTGCAAGAACCTTGCTTCCCTTATGAGGGAGAAAGCCCAGATTCATCAGTGCGTCTCCTGCCTGTCTGCCCTTTATCAGATCTGCCACCCTTCTGATCTTTCGTGGCGATATTCTTGAATATTTCAGTTTAGCATTTGTTTCCACGATTATCTCTTACCTTCCTTCTTGTCGCCTGAATGTCCCCTGAATGTCCTTGTGGGCGAAAACTCTCCAAGCTTGTGCCCAACCATGTTCTCAGTTACATATACCGGCACGAACTTTCTACCATTGTGCACTGCGAATGTGTGTCCTATACTTTCAGGAATTATTGTAGACCTTCTTGACCATGTCTTGATCACATTACGCTCATTATTGTCATTCATCTTAACAATCTTCTTCATCAATTTGTCGTCTACAAATGGCCCTTTTTTTAAAGATCTTGGCACTTTATTTCCTCCTGAGTCAATGTTGATTCAACAACACTCATTTTTTCTTTCTCCGCCTGACTATGAATCTGTCAGTTTTACTGTTATTCCTGGTCTTTTTGCCTTCAGGCTTACCCCATGGAGACACAGGCGGTCTTCCACCCGAGGTCCTGCCTTCACCACCACCGAGGGGATGGTCTACCGGGTTCATTACAACACCCCTGACATGCGGTCTTTTGCCGAGCCAGCGGCTTCTGCCGGCCTTGCCGATTGATATATTTTCATGCTCTACATTTCCAAGCTGTCCTATGGTCGCCATACAGCCGGCCGGAACATTTCTTACCTCGGATGATGCGAGCTTTAACTGACAGAACTTACCATCCTTTGCTACAAGCTGCGCATATGCACCGGCACTCCTTGCGATCTTACCTCCCTGACCGGGTATTAATTCAATATTATGAATTATTGTACCGAGCGGGATATTGACAACAGGTAAAGCATTGCCGGCCTTTATCTCAGAATCAGGCCCTGAAACGATCTTATCGCCAACCTGTATTCCGAGCGGCGCAAGCACATATCTTCTCTCACCATCCAGATATTTTAACAGAGCTATACGTGAAGTCCTGTTAGGATCATACTCTATAGTCTCTACAATAGCGGGGACATCAGGCTTATTACGTTTAAAGTCTATTATACGATAAGCGCGTTTATGACCGCCGCCTTTCTGCCATGCTGTTACACGACCGTGATTGTTTCTGCCACCTGTCCTTTTTATTGGCTTTACCAATGGCTTATGCGGCCTGTCTGTTGTTAGTTCCGCGAAGTCAGATCCAGTTCTGAACCGTGTTCCCGGTGATGTTGGCTTCCATTTTCTTATACCCATTTATACACCTTCTATAAAGTCTAATTTTTCGCCCTGTTTGAGGGTCACTATTGCTTTTTTCCAGTCAGGTCTCTTACCTTCATGTTTACCCATACGTTTCATCTTACCTCTATAATTCATCGTTGTAACACGGGAGACCTTCACCTTAAAGATCGTTTCAACAGCATTTTTTATTTCTATTTTATTTGCCTCTTTTGCGACCTTAAAGAGCACTTTATTATCCTGCTCCTTCATAAGTGTTCCTCTTTCAGTCAGCATTGGCCCAATAAGAACGTTGTATGTTGTTTTCATCCTAAATATGCCTCTTTCATTTTCTCTACAGCATCCTTCGCAACCAGAATATTATTATGCGAAAGCACTGAATATACATTTAATTCGCCCACTCTTGCAACATGGACAGATGGAATATTACGCACAGCCAGCTCAAGGTTCACATCCTTCTCAGGTATCACCATAAGGATAGATCCCTTTAAGCCGAGACCCGCAAGTATACTCATAACATTCTTCGTCTTCGGCTCCTTCACAGTAAGATCGTCTATCACAAAAACATCGCCGTCAGAATATTTTGCAGCAAGTGCAGAATTAAGAGCGCTCCACTTAGCCTTCTTGGGCATCGTATAAGCATAGCTTCTTGGCTGCGGCCCGAACACTATGCCGCCGCCTCTCCAGAGAGGAGACCTGTTACTGCCGGCCCTTGCACGTCCGGAGCCCTTCTGTTTGTGCGGTTTACGGCCACCGCCTCGAACCTGCCCTTTTGTTTTGGTGGATGCATTCCCCTGCCTTTTATTTGCCAGGTGATTGCGAACAACCTCATGAAGAAGTCCCTCATTTACCTTTACACCGAATATGTCAGCAGGCAGTTCCGCCTTACCAACAGACTTATTATCTTTATTTATTATTTCTATCTCAGGCATCAGCTTTCCTTAACAATGACCGGGGCATCAGATTGTATCAGAACGTATCCGCCGTTAGCTCCGGGCACCGAACCCTTCACAAGCATCAAGTTCTGTTCTTCTCTAATGTCTACGATCTCAAGATTTTTTGTTGTGATCCTCTTATTACCCATCTGACCAGGCATTCCCTTGTTCTTAAAGACCCTTGACGGGGTTGCCCCCTGACCAATTGAACCGGGCGCCCTGTTAAACATTGAACCATGTGAACCGGGACCGCCTTTGTAGTTATGTCTTTTCATTACACCCTGAAAGCCCTTACCTTTTGAAGTGCCGGTCACAGAGACCCACTCACCCCTGGCAAAGATTCCCGGTTGTATTTCATCTCCGGCGTCAAAGCCTTCCATATCTACTTCTTTAAGCACCCTGTAAGCAGGAACAGATGACTTCTTAAAGTGACCTGCCATCGGCTTATTAATATTCTTCTCTTTTCTTATCTCTTCAAAGCCAAGCTGCAGAGCATCATATCCGTCAATGCTCTTTTCCTTTTTCTGGACAACCTTTACCGGGCCCGCCTCAATGACAGTTACCGTTACCAGACGCCCGTCTTCCTCAAATATCTGAGTCATACCAATTTTTTTTCCGAGTATAGCTTTCATAATTTTATCTCTACGTCAACCCCGGCTGCAAGGTCAAGCTTCATCAGCGCATCAACTGTCTGCGGTGTCGGATCAAGTATGTCCACAAGCCTTTTATGGGTCCGTATTTCAAACTGCTCCCTTGATTTTTTATCTACATGCGTTGACCGCAATACTGTTATCTTGTTTATCTTCGTCGGAAGAGGCACTGGTCCAGAAATCCTTGCACCTGTTCTTTTTGCTGTGTCAACAATTTCCCTCACTGACTGGTCAAGCAGCCTGTGATCAAACGCCCTGAGATTTATTCTTATCTTTTCATTCATTATCTTGCTTCTTCCTCCGCTTTCCGTTGTCCGCTGTCCGTTATCGGTCCACGACTCACGGGATACAGCTTAAATATTTACTGTACGATTTCTGTTACAACCCCTGCGCCTACTGTCCTTCCGCCTTCT
>CBFDEG010000060.1:0-14827 GCA_965603765.1 uncultured bacterium
GCCCTATCTTCCGTGTCAGGTCAGTAAACTGAAGGAATGTATCCCTGTATGAAGCAAGCAGCTTCAACGCTTCATTTCTGTCATTTTCAGACATCTTTCTGTACGATGACAGGTCCTTTTTAACAAGCTCATAATTTTTGCCGTGTTCATCAATATACTTAATGTCATTTCTGATCATAAAATCTTTTTCATTTCTTCGGAGCATAAGCATGTCTTTAAGAAGAAGGTCATTATTCATCTCATTAAATATTTTTTCAGCATTATGGACAGCCGTTCTAAGCTCTCCCTTTAAGCCGCTCTTTTCATCAAGTCCCAATTCCTGCTGAGCAGCTGTAATGAACCTGAATTGATTATTGTATTCAGTTAAAACATCTTCAAGCTCCTTCATGCTTTTGATATCAATGTTTTGTTCACCCAGGAACGCTTCAAGCCTGTCGAGGGCGGCCATAACATTCTTATGATTATTTTCAAAATCACCAACATACTTCATATCTTTCCTTGACAGAAAGTTCTTCTCATTATTTCGGAGCTCTAATATAGTTGCTTCAATGTCCTTTTCTATCATCTCTGCCTTTTCAAGCTTCATAATAGTCTTAAGGGACATCCTCATTATTCCAAATGTAGTCCCGATCGCTACAACAGCAATGACCGCGATCAGCAGCAGCTTGTATTTTATTGAAAGATTTTTCATCATAGGCTCCAGTTTTATATTTTCTTTTAATTACTATATATATCGGTTAATAGAATTACTCACCCATTATAAAAAAACAATACCTGCTCTATGAGCAGGTATTTAATGATATCAATGTCAGGTAAAGGTCCTGTCAGCCTAAATGTGGCATCCCGTCTTTATCATCTGTAGATATGACCCCGGATTGAATGCCCGCACCAGGCACGGTGTTAAACCAATTCATAAGTTCCGTCAGCTTACCGGATATCTGCACAAGTTCACTGGACGCATCATTTATCTGTGTCACACCATCTCTGGACGCGGCAAAAACATTCGAAATATTTTCCATCCCGGATGATACCTCCTCAACAGCTGTGGACTGTTCCTCAGTTGCAGCAGCTATTGACTGTACCATATCAAAGCATTGTTCAGAAGCTGATACGATCTTGTCAAGCGAATCCTTTGCCTGGCTGACAAGTTTAACACCTTCTTCAGCTTCAGACTTATTGCTCTCCATATCCTTAACAGAAACATCGGTCTCATGCTGTATCTTATTTATCATGCCAGTGATCTCATCAGTTGCCTTACTGGTCTTTTCAGCAAGTTTTCTGACCTCATCTGCAACGACTGCAAAACCACGGCCCTGCTCACCTGCCCTTGCTGCCTCAATAGCGGCATTCAGAGCAAGAAGATTTGTCTGTCCTGCAATGTCATTAATGACATTGATTATGTCGCCTATCTGCTTACTGCTCTCACCAAGTTCTCCGATCGTCTGTGATGATTTATCTATATTACTGGCAATATTCATCATACTTGAGACAGTGCTGTTGACAACCTTCATCCCTTCATCAGCTGTAGCAACCGACTCCCGTGCTGATTCAGCGGCATTTGAGGCATTACCCGCAACATCCATAATGCTTTGCGAGACCTCTGTAATAGCCGTAACAGACTGTTCTATGTTCTGCGACTGTTCAGAAATAGAAGAGCTTATCTGAACCGAAGTTGAAGAAGCCCTTGCAGAGTTCTCTGCCATTGCCTGTGAATTCTCCGTTATTTTTAAAACTATCCCTCTGATGTTCCCTATCATGTCGTTCATGGTATTCTGCAGCTCAGATGTCTCATCACTGCCTTTGACCTCCAGTGTCGCTGAGAGATCGCCATGCCTGAGCCTGTTGGCGGCGTGAATAGTATCCTTGATATCAGATATTATTCTGGATGTTGCAAAATAATATGCACCTGATGCAATACATACGGAAATCACAAAAAATATCAGCGAGATAGTCCTGAGCCCGCTTATCGCATCTTGAGAACCGGCATCCACCATTTCCAAAGCAATAAAATTACCAAAGACACATAATACCAATAGCAGCAGAACAATACCGACCTTAAACTGCATTCCGGATTTCATTATCAACTTCCTTTCTAACAACAGAAATATATTAAATATTTTAAGATTGAAACTGTTTTATTAATCGGCAGACAAAGAATAATCTTTAATCTTTCCATGTATTAAAACAACTGACAGGTAAAGACATACATTTATCTACGCATTTTTTATATGTTAAAATATTTGAATACCTGAGATAAAACAATACTGAAAAATTAATCAGATAATGCAATGACCAAAAAAGATATCGAAATCATAATAAATAAACAGATGGTCGAACTACAGAAAGAGAATACCTTACTCCGCAAAAAGATATTCGAACTGAAAAATATAAAACAGGACCTTACATGCTCACAGAACCGTCTTGAATATGTTAAACAGATAGGCGCTCTTGCAAACTCAAGCCTGAAGCTTGAAGAGGTCCTCGAATATATACTTAAAGGCACACTGGAAGCATCCGGTGCAACAGCAGGCATGATATTCCTGAAAGACCAGGATTCCGACACACTTACATTAAGCTCCTCAATTGGTCTCTCACCTGAATTCGACAAAGAGTTCAGGGACAACCATCTCAGAACAGGGGAAGGTCTTACAGGACGTATCGCCGAATCCGGCGATGTGATATATGTTCGTGAATCATCATCACATGACCCACGCATCTCAAGGGAAGTTATAAAAAAAGAAAACCTTAATTCTTTTATCGGCGTTCCGGTATTTGCGGTAAGTGATATTGTAGGGGTAATGAATATTCTTTCAAGACCGCCGGAGATACTAAGCGAGCAGGAAATAACACTTGCAGCAGCAATAGGCGCGTATGTGGGCCAGGCAATACGTAATGCACAGCAGTTTGAAGACCGTATGCGCGCTGAAATGAAGCTCCTTGAATACCAGAAACAGCTCCAGTCCCTTACATCAAAGGTCTCCCTGATAGAAGAAAATGAAAAAAGACGAGTTGCATCCGAACTGCATGACGGTATAGGCCAGCCGCTTGCGCTCACAAAAATAAAATTAGGCATCCTGAATAAAAACCTGTCTTCAGAAAAAAACAGAGAAACCATAAAAGAGATAATTCAACTTATAGAACAGACAATTACCGAAACAAGGACATTGACATTTCAACTCAGTCCTCCTATACTTTATGAGTTAGGGCTAACTCAAGCGATTATATGGCTAATTGATGAATTTCGTAAAAACCACAATATTGATATAAGATTCAGCGATGACGACTCTGAAAAGCCTTTTGATAACAGCACAAGATTTTTTCTGTTCCAGGCTGTAAGAGAACTGCTGGTAAATATTGTAAAACACTCACGTTCAGATTCAGCAGATCTTTCAATATCCAGCACTAACAGACAATTAAAGATCATTATCAAGGATTATGGGGCCGGCTTTTCAACACTGGACACTGAAAACGGATTCGGCCTGTTTAATATTCGTGAACGTATGAAACAAATTAACGGTTCATTTGAAATTATTTCATTTCCTGGAAAAGGGACCTCCGTTTTAATTACAGTCCCTTTTAAAAAGGAAAACAACTTCCTTAATATGGAGTCTGTAAAATGATAAAGATCCTACTGGTTGATGATCATAAAATATTACGTGACGGGATCAGGTCTCTTTTAAAAGAGTACGCAGATATGGAAGTGGTAGGCGAAGCCGCCGACGGCAGGACCGCTCTCAGCCTTGTAAAAGAACTCTCGCCTGACGTTGTTATTATGGACATAAGCATGCCTGAACTAAATGGTATCGATGCGACCCGCCGTATCAACAGCGAACACCAGGGGGTAAAAGTAATCGCTCTGTCAATGCATTACGATAAACAGTTTGTGTCAGAAATGTTCAAGGCAGGTGCAACAGGATACCTGCTCAAAGACAGTGCATTTGATGAACTTGAGCATGCCATACGAATAGTAATGGATGGTAAAACATATATAAATCCTCAAGTGGGAAGCCTTGTTGTTGAAAGCCTTATATCCCAGCCATCCGGTCAAAGTCATAAAGCCTTTTCCCTTCTTACTGAAAGGGAAAGAGAAGTACTTCAGTTGATCTCAGAGGGACGGTCGACAAAGCAGATAGCTTCTGATCTGAATGTTAGCGCCAAGACAATTGAGTCTCACCGCCGCCAGGTCATGAGCAAACTTAATATCCGCAACATTGCAGAACTCACCAAATATGCTATACGTGAAGGACTCACATCAATATAACTCACCTGGCCTAAACCACTAAAAATATTTATCCTGCCTATTTACAATTTATTTTTTTTCTGCTACAATTTCCCTAAGGAATTGGATGAAAGATTAATATACTACAAGGCAATTCCTTAGAAGTGTAATATTTATTTTCACTTATCAATGAACGGTTGATAAATTTTTAAAAAAGTTATACAGTATTAGCTGATTTAAATTGTGGAGATCAGCAATTGCCGTAATACATTAGGCCATTACCTTGATTCGAATTAAGCTCGGATGCTGGCCCCTGATTTGAAAGGTTTTTTCCTTGCCTACGCTAAGAGCCCAACCTTTTTATTTCAGCCATGTCCCCTTAACGGGCCAGCATCCTTAATTATCCTCACAGACTAAACCTCGCAACAGACACACATCATATACAAGTGCAATTTAATAATTGAAATGCATGCAATGTCAGCAGGTTATAGATCGCAAATAAATTGATGGAGTTTACAGTGGAGTATTTGAGCCGGACCTTATTGAAAAGCTGACTTTTCGTTTTGGTATGCTTCCCCGATATCTTTAACAAGCGGTCCTATTTTATCAACACCAATGCCAAGATAAACAGCAGATGGAAGCTTGTCCAATGCAATAGAATCATCAGATTCTCTGTATCCGATTCCCAGCACTTTACATATATTGTCAGCAAGATGAACACATGCTATGCTTTTTGCAACAAGAGGCTCGCTCACATCCGCAAGGTTATATTTATCCAGATGATGCTTTTCAATTATTTCCACAAGAATATTTGAGAGGCCCCACTTTTCAGCTACCTTTGCACCGATCTCAGAATGATCATATCCATACACATCCGTCTCTGCGCTTATGGAATCAAGGTCTTCATTATACGTCCTCATCATTACCTCTGCAAAGGCCTCAGGTGTCTCATTATTCATAACGACCTTGCCAAGGTCATGCATAAGACCGCCTGTAAATGCCACCTCAACAAGTTCATCACCGAATTCAGCAGATATAAGTTTTGCTGCGATCGCAGCGCCTACCGAATGCTCCCAGATCTTCTGTTCGGTAATACCGAATTTCTTGTATATAGCCCTTGTTGACACAGAAAGCACAAGGCTTCTTATGGTCCGCAGACCAAGTATCAATATGGCCTGATTGATACTGGTAACTTCCTGTCTCAATCCATAAAAAGGACTATTTGAAATTTTCAGTATCCTTGCTGAGATCGTCTGGTCCTTTTCTATTATTTCACCAAGATCACTAATAGAGACCATCTCTCTCCCAATTGTATCAAGCATCTTTCTCGCAACAAAAGGAAGTACTTTTAGATCGCCGGCCCTGCTTATTAATTTTTCTTTTGTAATAACATCCATTTTATGGTCTCCATAACGCAATAATTCTTGTACTACTTATCGGTAATAATATTCGAAACATTAACAAAATATATATTTATATGCAACATTGACAATGACCACCGCTTTATATTAATATGTCAATAATTTATAACCTTTAAACTGGTCCAGAGAGGCTGGAAAGGACAACGATTTGTGTTCAGCACACACCATATATCTACGTAACGTCTGCGCAATCACCTTTTCTACCTCAGAAGAAGGTTTTTTTTATGTCTAAAGAGATACTCGACAGCAATGATATAAAGCGCGCCATCAGAAGAATGGCCCATGAAATAATAGAAAAGAACAAGGGAACAGAGAACCTCTGCCTGGTCGGTATTCAAAAAGGCGGTGTCACACTTGCAGACCGCCTCGCCTCACAGATAGAGGAAATTGAGAACAGGCCTATAGAGGTAGGCACTCTTGATATCACCTTTTACAGAGACGACCTGAACACCAGGGACGAACAGCCGATCGTAAAAAAGACAGACATCCCCTGCAGTATCAATAGCAAAACAGTAATACTCGTTGATGATGTTCTTTTTACGGGCAGAAGCATAAGGGCCGCAATGGATGCCCTTACAGACTTCGGCAGACCCGCCTATATACAGCTTGCGGTTCTTATTGACAGGGGGCACAGGGAATTACCTATCAGGGCCGACTATGCGGGTAAAAATATTCCGACTTCCTTTGCAGACCTTATAGAGGTGGACCTGACAGATGAAAACGGCGATAACAAAGTAATTTTATTAAACAAATAATACCGGCATAAATGCATAAAAGATCATGATCAAATCAAAAGACCTTCTCGGCATAAAAGAACTTACACCTGAAGAGATCTATCATATTCTTGATACTGCCTCAAATTTCAAAGACGTTCTGCAAAGAGATATAAAGAAGGTCCCCGCTCTTCGCGGCAAGACAGTGGCAAACCTTTTTTTTGAGCCTTCGACAAGAACGAGAACGTCCTTTGAACTTGCGGCAAAAAGGCTGAGTGCGGACGTGATAAATTTTTCCGTCCCCACAAGCAGCGTAACTAAAGGGGAAACCTTAATGGACACAGCGCTTACCATTAAGGCCCTTGGAGCTGACCTTGTAGTCATAAGGCATTCATCTGCCGGTGTCCCGCATTATCTGAGCAACATAGAGAACATGTCCGTTATAAACGCTGGCGACGGAACAAATGAACACCCGACACAGGCGCTTCTTGACCTTTTCACTATCCAGTCCCGTATCAAAAATATAAAGGGAATAACCGTTGCCATCGTCGGAGACATATCCCACAGCAGGGTGGCAAGGTCAAATATTTATGCTCTTACCAAATTGGGCGCTGAGGTCAGGATCATATGCCCCCCTACCCTCATGCCGGCTGAGATAGAGAAACTCGGAATTACCGTGTACAACAAGATCGAGGACGGCCTGCAGGGAGCCGATGTTGTAATGATGCTGAGGCTTCAGCTTGAACGCCAGAGCAAAGGTTTCTTCCCGTCACTTGACGAATACTACAATCTCTACGGACTCACCACAAAACGGCTGAAAATGGCAAAAGAAAATGCGATCGTCATGCATCCGGGCCCGATGAACAGAGGGGTTGAGATAGATTCAGAAGTAGCGGACGGGCCGCAGTCTGTTATCCTTGAACAGGTAACGAACGGGATCGCGGTCAGGATGGCAGTACTATATCTTCTTGCGGGAGTTAAAAAATGAGCATTCTGATAAAAAACGGAAGGGTCATCGACCCTTCACAGGACATAGACGGAGCTTTTGAGATTTTAATTGAAGGAACAACAATAAAAGAACTCTTTCCTGAAGGCAAAGGACCGGAAGCTGACCAGATAATTGATGCTTCCGGCTGTATCGTAATACCGGGCCTCGTGGATATGCATACACATTTAAGAGAGCCTGGATTCGAATACAAAGAGACCATAGCAACAGGGACAACAGCAGCTGTGAGAGGCGGCTTTACAACAGTCTGCTGTATGCCCAACACAAACCCGATAAATGATACGACATCTGTGACCGAGTTCATTGTCAAAAAAGCGGCTGATGAAGGCGCATGTACTGTTTATCCCATTGGCGCGATCACAAAGGGGCAGAAAAGCGAGGAACTGGCAGAGCTCGAGATGATGCAGCGCGCAGGCTGCGTGGCATTTTCTGACGACGGCATGCCTGTAACCGACAGCCTTATCATGAGGCGTGCCCTTGAATATTCAAAGATATTCAACGTACCTGTCATATCTCACTGCGAAGACCCCAAGCTTGCTGAAGGCGGGGTAATGAACGAAGGATTTGTCTCGACCATAATCGGTCTTAAAGGAATACCAAAAGCAGCTGAAGAGATAATGGTGGCAAGGGATATAATACTTTCCGAGCTCACAGGCGGCAGACTCCATATTGCCCATGTATCAACAGAAGGCTCTGTTGCGATTATACGCGCTGCAAAGGCACGGGGGATCAATGTGACAGCAGAGACGTGCCCTCACTATTTTTCATTAACCGATGAAGCGCTGATCAGCTATGATACAAGCCTGAAGGTGAACCCGCCGATCAGGACCGCCAAAGACTCTGATGCCATCAAAGAGGGCCTGAAAGACGGGACCATTGATGTTATCGCAACTGACCATGCACCTCACCACTTTGATGATAAGAACACAGAATTTGATGCGGCCGCATTCGGGATATCAGGACTTGAGACTGCCTTTTCACTCGGGCTTCACCTTGTAGAAGAAGGGGTTCTTGACTTAAGGCAGCTTATCATAAAAATGTGCATAACCCCTTCTAAATTAATGGGAATTTCAAAAGGAACACTTGCTGTCGGCAAAGACGCTGACATCGCAATAATAAATACAGAAAAAACATATGAGGTTGATTCATCAAAGTTTTTGTCTAAAGGCAAGAACTCTCCCTTCAATAAATGGACACTGAAGGGCAGCATTGAAAAGACCATCGCAAGAGGGAAGATATATGAATGGAAATAGAACACAACGTGTAAAAGCATTATTGGTCCTGGCCGACGGCACAGTATTTGAAGGATGGAGCTTCGGGGCTGAAGAAGAGAGAATCGGTGAAGTTGTATTCAATACATCTATGACCGGATATCAGGAGATTCTGACAGACCCGTCATATAGAGGCCAGATAGTCGTCATGACCTACACCCAGATAGGCAACTATGGAATTAACAGTGAAGACATTGAATCTAATGCGCCTAAGGTTGAGGGATTCATTGCAAAAGAATTCTTCGATTTCCCGAGCAACTGGCGCTCTGAACAAAGCCTTGGAAGCTATCTGAAAGAAAATAAAAAGCCCGGCATACACGGAATAGATACAAGGGCCCTGACCAGACACCTGAGGGACAACGGCGTACAGACCGGAATAATCTCGACAATAGACTCTGATATTAATTCACTGCTCGAAAAAGCAAAAAAACAGCCTGACATCTCTTCTTTTGATCTTGTCAGCGAAGTATCAACAAAAGAAGCCTACAATTGGGACAAGCCTCTATGGAAGCTTGAAGGAACTGCTGCTCAGAAACCTGCGGAAAACGCAAAAAAACTTGTTGTGTACGACTTCGGTGTGAAAATGAATATCCTCAGGCATCTTGCTGAGGAAGGGTTCGATATCACGGTGGTCCCGGCATCCACACCAGCCGAGGAAGCGCTCGAAATGGCTGATGCCATAGTGCTCAGCAACGGCCCCGGAGACCCTCAGACAGCTTCTTATGCTGTGGAGACTGCAAAAAAACTCCTCGGCAAAAAACCAATCCTGGGTATATGCCTGGGACATCAGATCCTGGGACTCGCACTTGGAGGCACTACATACAAACTTAAATTCGGTCATCACGGCGGCAACCATCCTGTAATGGACATGTCAACAGGCAAGGTGGAGATCACAGCACAGAACCACAACTACTGTGTGGACATAACAAGCCTTAAGGACCAGATAGAATTGACACATAAGAATCTGTACGACGGCACTGAGGAGGGGATAAAACATAAGGACATGCCTATTATGTCGTTACAGTACCACCCCGAGGCAGCACCCGGGCCGAATGATTCCGGCTACATATTCAGCAGATTCAGGGAAATGGTTGATAAGTGGTAGAAGGGGAGTATCAGATCACGATGGACCGGGAAGAGCTTAGCTTCAGGACATCGTCTTTCAGTGCTGAAAGATCGAGCGTTCTCCATGCAGGCGTATATACCCGTGAGTTTTCATCAATGCTTCTGGCATCAGCAATATGCATGATGTTCTATATGCTCTTTGTATATCTCTGGTACATGTCTGTGCTGCAGTATTTATTATTAACTGCCCTGTTCGTTGTTATTTTTTTAAGTTCAAGGCAATTTATTTTTATAGAAAAAGAACTTGAGGTAGTTTTCCGTCAATCAAAAGAGCATGCTGAAATCATCATGAACGGCATCATGAGAAGAAAGCTTGAAGATGTGCCTTTTGAAAATATCATCTCCATTGAAACAGGCACGGAAACTTTTGTACCTGAAAATATAGACGGTATAAAATTTGTACAGAAAATTTCAGCGCAGCACGGAAGCGCCATGCCGGACATGGACAGGCCTGAAGTGTTTGCCACAATATATCTAAACCTTAAAGACGGCACGAAAAGGACCATCTACGCAGGCAAGACCGGCAGAGACCTGATGGCACCTGCTGAGCAGATAAACAATTTTCTCAAGAGCTGCGGAAAAATATAGACATAAACCAGGCAGTACGCCTGCATTAATTTATAAACTAAGGAAATATCTATGCCAAAAAGAACAGACATACAGAGCATCCTGCTGATAGGCTCAGGCCCTATTGTTATCGGACAGGCATGTGAATTCGATTACTCAGGAGCCCAGGCCTGCAAAGCGCTCCGCGAAGAAGGTTACAAGGTAATACTTGTCAACTCCAACCCAGCAACCATCATGACCGACCCTGAGATGGCGGACGTGACATATATTGAACCGCTCACACTTAATATTCTCGAAATGATAATAGAGAAGGAACGCCCTGACGCATTGCTTCCGACCATGGGCGGACAGACAGCGCTGAACCTTGCTGTGGACCTTGCGGAAAACGGCATACTGGACAAATATAATGTAGAGCTTATCGGCGCCAAACTTCCTGCAATTAAAAAGGCTGAGGACCGTGAGCTTTTCAAGGACGCCATGGCAAAGATCGGTCTTGACACTCCTAAAAGCTATCATGTGACCACAATGGAAGAAGGGATGAAAGCCGCAGATGAACTTAGCTTTCCTCTGATTCTGAGACCTTCATTCACATTAGGGGGAACAGGCGGAAGCATCGCTTACAACAGGGACGAATACGGAGAGCTCCTTGCAAACGCTCTGAAGCTCAGCCCGGTCAGCCAGGTACTGATAGAAGTCTCCGTGCTCGGCTGGAAGGAGTATGAGCTCGAGGTCATGCGCGACACCAAGGACAATGTTGTCATCATATGCTCCATCGAGAACATAGACCCCATGGGCGTGCATACAGGAGATTCAATTACTGTTGCGCCTGCACAGACCCTTACAGACAAAGAGTACCAGATAATGAGGGATGCGTCACTAGCCATTATCCGTGAGATAGGAGTTGAGACCGGAGGTTCGAACGTACAGTTCGCTCTTAACCCTGAAAATGGAAGCATGATAGTAATAGAGATGAACCCGAGGGTTTCAAGAAGCTCGGCACTTGCATCAAAGGCAACAGGCTTCCCCATTGCAAAGATTGCGGCAAAGCTGGCGGTCGGTCTTACCCTTGATGAAATATCCAATGATATTACAAAAGAGACCCCGGCATCATTTGAGCCGACGATCGATTATGTTGTAACCAAGTTCCCGAGGTTCGCATTCGAGAAATTCCCGGAGGCTGACGCAACCCTGATGACCCAGATGAAATCCGTGGGCGAAGCAATGTCTATAGGCAGGACATTCAAAGAGTCCCTGCAGAAAGCGCTCCGCAGTCTTGAGATAGACAGTTACGGGTTTGAACCTGTGGAAGCAGATCTCGAAGACATAAAAGAAAAGATAAAGGTGCCTTCATGGGACCGTCTATGGTACATAGCACACGCGATAAGGCTCGGTGCAACAATTGAAGAGATGTTTGAACTGACAAAGGTTGACCCGTGGTTCCTTTACAACATTAAACAGATAGTTGATATGGAACTCGAGATAACAGAAGCTGCCGCTAAATCAAACTCTCTGATCCCCGAAGACCTATTCAGAGAAGCAAAAGAGTACGGCTTTTCAGATAAAAGACTGGCACTGCTTATGGGCAGTGATGAAAAGACCGTCCGCGATGCAAGAAGCAAGGCCGGGATAGATCCTGTGTATAAGATGGTAGACACATGCGCCGCAGAGTTCAGGGCATATACTCCCTACCTTTATTCAACATTTGAAAAACCTTTTTATCACATGGAAGCGGGAAAGTCAGGAAGCACAAAAGCAAAGGCTGAGTGTGAATCAAACCCGACAGATAAAAAGAAAGTTTTAATTCTCGGCAGCGGCCCAAACAGGATAGGCCAGGGAATAGAATTCGATTACTGCTGTGTGCATGCTGTGTTCGCTTTACAAGAACTCGGATACGAGACCATTATGGTCAACTGCAACCCCGAGACGGTCAGTACGGACTATGACACTGCGGACAGGCTGTACTTTGAGCCCCTTACACTTGAAGACACCCTGAATATTATAAGGACCGAAAAACCCATCGGTGTTATTGTTCAGTTCGGCGGTCAGACACCCCTGAAACTTGCAGTTCCGCTCGAAAAGGAGGGCGTGAAGATCCTCGGCACATCCCCTGATTCAATAGACATGGCAGAGGACAGAAAACGTTTCAAGCATATACTCCACAAACTCGACCTCAAACAGCCTGACAGCGGCACGGTCATGACAGTTGATGAAGCATTAAAGGAAGCCGAAAGGATCAGCTATCCGGTCATGGTGAGGCCTTCATATGTACTCGGAGGCAGAGCCATGGAGATAGTTTACGATGAAAAGAGCCTTGTGATATATATGGAAAGGACTGTTAAGGCATCACAGGAACATCCTGTGCTTGTTGATAAATACCTTGAAGACGCTGTCGAGGTCGACGTGGACGCAATATCAGACGGTAAGAATGTGACCGTGTGCGGAATAATGGAGCACATAGAAGAAGCGGGCATTCATTCAGGTGACTCAGCCTGTTCGCTGCCGCCCTACTCTCTTTCAGCAGAAATTGTGGACATGATAAGGACGCAGACAAAAGCACTGGCGATCGAGCTTAATGTCATAGGACTGATGAACATTCAGTTTGCTGTCAAGGACAATGAGGTCTATATCCTCGAAGTAAACCCGAGGGCCTCAAGGACGATACCATATGTCAGCAAATCGATAGGCGTACCCCTTGCAAAGATGGCGGCCAAGGTCATGGTCGGACACTCCCTTGAAGAACTCGGGCTTTCAACTGAGATCATACCAACACACTTTACAGTGAAAGAAGCTGTATTCCCGTTCGACCGGTTTACCGGTGTTGACACACTCCTGGGGCCTGAGATGAAATCAACCGGTGAGGTAATGGGCATAGACAATGATTTCGGCAGGGCATACGCAAAGGCACAGGCATCAGCTAAGAACCCAATGCCTGTCGGCGGAAAGGTATTCATAAGCATCAAGGATTATGACAAACCTTCTATCCATGCAATGGCGGCAAAGCTCATTTCACTCGGGTTCTCGATCATTGCAACAAAAGGCACTGCATCGTATCTCGAGATGCTCGGCATCAAGGCTGAAACCGTCAATAAGGTAACAGAAGGCAGACCTCATTGCGTTGACCTTATAAAGAACAAGGAAATAGATTTCATAATCAATACGGTCACAGGCGCAAAGGCAAAGAAGGATTCATTCTCTATCAGAGAAAGCGCGCTTCAGTACAATGTTCCCTACACAACGACCGTTTCCGGAGCGCGCGCCACGATCAACGCCATTGAGGTGATGAAGAACAAACAGATAAATATTAAATCACTTCAGGAGTATCATAAGGGTTAAATTCTTTGTTATATAATTACCATCTTTAAAAAAGGGATAGTGAGAAATCACTATCCCTTTTTTCTCACTAGTCTTTCAATGAAAACCTTACCGAATAAATTTCACTGTTATCGAGAATGGCACGAACTTCAAATGTACCTTCGTAATAGCCCTGAGTACTGAGATTGTAGATGTATTGTTCATCAGTTTCATCATACCTGAATATATTATCGGTATTTGCCTGTCCTGATGCCTCAACATCAAGTTGTTCAACAGTTCCTGTTATATCATTCAGCACCTTATAGAATTCAATTGTTACCGCCACCGTAGAAATACTTTGTCCGCTGCAATTATCCACAACCACTTTAATCGGTATTGTACGTCCTAACTTGAAAATACTGGATCCGTCAGTATGGATCGGCTGTTGAAAGCCGCCGAATACATAATTTTCATCAATCAAGTCATTACAGTTATCATCAACAGAATCACAAATTTCAGAAGAACCTGGATTGACTAACGCATTATTATCATTACAATCAACTTCACCGCATACACCACCCTCAACAGCATATCCGTCGACATCGTTGTCCGTACAAAGCCCCCCTTCCCCGTACAGACATGCATTTGAAGCGCATATCTTTACATCGCGTATAGTCCCGGTAATACTCCAGTTATCATAATGAGTACTGCCTCCTATACTAAGTTCATCCCTTTCAAAGGCCGTATTTCCGACATGCATTGATTTCTCGTCAACTGTTGTTAGAGTCCCATCAACTTCATTCAACTCGTCTACTCTTGCCGTAATTATGCCTGCATTATTCGCAAGAGCTACACGATACCATTTCTCCACTTCAAACACATCATACAATGTGAATCGGGCCGCGTCTGACCTCCAGTAAACTTTAAGATCATTACCATCTTGGTTCAACAAGAAATTAGCACCGTAGTCCCAGCCACCGCCACCGATGATTTGATGAGTACCTGATGGCAGCGAACTGAATTTCACCCATGATTCAATGTATCCACTGTTTTCGAGAAAGAACCAGTCGTTTCCAGGCTTCACTTCGACCACGTCATCTATTCCATCAAAATCCAGCCCCTGATCCTCTTCGTTCCAGGCTGGCTTGTTAGATGCCTCCTCATATAAAAAGATATCGTTCCCATTCTCTGTGACATCATTCAGTTTCAGCCCT
>CBFDEG010000061.1:0-14685 GCA_965603765.1 uncultured bacterium
ACTGCCTTTGCAGTGACAGGGCCTATTGCCGCTATGGTGACATCTTTTAACAGGTCGAGGGCATCATCGCCCATTATCTCCATATAATTGTTAAAGGTTGAGGCGCTTGTGAATGTGGCAATGGATATCTTGCCCTGTTTAAGGAACCGTTTGAGTCTCTTGCCATGAACTTCAGGTTTGACGGTTTTATATGAGGTGAAGACATCTATCTCTCCGCCGAGTTCCCTTACCCTTTCAGGGAAGGTCTCTCTGGCAACTTCTGCGCGCGGCAGGAGGAACTTGATGCCGGAAAGGCTCTGGGCTGTCGGGCTCTGCCCTTGTGTGAAGGCCTCTATCAGTCCTTCCGCATTATATTTTTCAGGGACAAGATCAACTTTTATCCCGTACTGTTTTATTGTCTGACGGGTCTTTGAGCCTATCGCGCATATCTTCACGCCCTTGAGGTCCCTTATGTCCCTGTCCTTGTCAATCAGGCGCTGAAAGAAAAATTTAGCGCCGTTAACACTGGTAAGAATTATCCAGTCATAGTTGTCTATATGAGATATCGCACGGTCAAGGTCCGACCAGTCATCAGGAGGCATTATCTTTATGGTGTGAAATTCGGTTATCTCCGCGCCGAGTTCGGCCAGAGGCTCAAACCCTTCTGTATGCTCTCTTGTAACGAGTATGCGGTGTCCGAAGAGCGGCTTTTTCTCATACCATTTAAGAGTGTCCCTCAGTTTTACCACATCCCCGACTATCATAACAGCAGGGGGTTTTATCTCATTTTCCTTCACAATGTCAGGCATGGTCTTCAGGTCGCCGATCACTGTTTCCTGGTCCGCCCTTGTGCCCCATCTGACAACCGCTACAGGGGTGTCGGCCTTGCGCCCATTTTCAATGAGCTTTTTACAGACCTTTGATATGTTCTTGACGGTCATTAGAAAGACGATCGTCCCGACTCCGGTTGCGAGCCCCTTCCAGTTAATGGTGCTCTCCGGTTTTGTAATGTCCTCGTATCCGGGCACGACCGCGAACGAAGAGGAGTATGACCTGTGCGTGAGCGGTATTCCGGCATATGCAGCCGCCGCAACGGATGAACTGATGCCCGGAACAACCTCGAACTCAATGCCTGCTTTTACAAGCTCTTCAGCCTCTTCACCGCCCCTGCCGAAGATAAAAGGGTCTCCGCCTTTAAGACGGCATACGACCTTGCCCTCTTTTGCCTTTGCAACAAGGGTACTGTTAATATTGTCCTGGGTCATGTCATGCTGGCCGCCGCGTTTTCCGGCATATATGAACTCTGCTTCATGATTTATATAATTAAGCACCTGGGCATTGAGATGGTAGTCATAAACGACCACATCCGCCTTCCTGAGGCATGCAAGCCCTTTTACTGTAAGCAGTCCGATATCACCGGGGCCTGCGCCGACTATGTAAACTTTACCTTTCATTGCTTAAAAGCACCTTTCTTCTTTATTGAATGCAGTATAAATAATAACACAAATTACTTTACCCTGCCTTTTGTGATGTCAGCCATTATCTGACGTGGATGGCACAGCAGTTTTTTTGCTTTTTCACGGTATTGCTCATGCGTCAGCTTTGACGCATGTGTTCCTATGACTATTTCAACCTCAGGAAAATTTTCCTTTATCAATGCTTCATATTTTGACTTGAACGGGCAGAGCACATCAATACAGTATGAAAAATGGATCACTTCCACCTCAAATTCTATAAGTGCCTGTACACGCTGAATGATCTTTTCATACCCTGCAAGAGTGGGGCAGTTTGCACAGCTTATGATGCCTACCAGGTCGAGCGGCTCGTCTTTACTGTAACGCTCAAACCCTCCCTGTCTGCCTCTCATGCTGGCAAGACATCCGGCTGATGAACAGCACATCTCCTGTGTAGCGTTTGAGCAGGTTAAAATTCCTATCTTTGGCATTATGTTATCTCCTTAAATTTGTAGCGATACGGCCTGTTCGGGGAACCGGCACTACCTTAATATATGAACATTATTTATTGCGGCCGCTGTTTTGCTATTTCGTGCGAGAATATCGCGCATGCCATTGCCACATTGAATGACAGATCGGCCCCTTTCATCGGGAGCGTTATGCTGACGTCCAGATGCTTCTGAATGCCGTAGCGTATGCCCTTGCCCTCTGTGCCGAGCACAAGACATATCGGGAACGGGAGCGCGCTTTTGTTTATGTCCTCTCCGTTCTCAACAACAGTGCCCACGGCCCAGTACCCGGCTTTTTTGGCCTGCAGCAGCGCTGTTGTCAGGTTCGTGACCTTTGAGACCGGGACATAATTTTCACCGCCGGATGAAACATGGAGCACCGCCTCTGTGATCTCGCATGAGCCGTGTTCGGGAATAACAACTGCAAAGCCCCCGAAACAGGCTGCTATTCTCATGATCGAGCCGAGGTTTTGCGGGTCGTTAAGTCCGTCAAGAAAGATAAATGAAACAGGGTTCTCTTTTGAATTTCTTAATAGTTCCTCAAACCTGGTGTATACATATTTCGTTGTCTCAGCGACAATGCCCTGAAGACGGTCAGCTCGCTTTATCCGTATAAGTTCATTTTCACTGACCTTCATTATCTGAATTTTTTCTGAGTTTATTGCTTTTATAATATCTGGCGCATTGAAATTGTCCTGTACATAGACCTTCCGTATGCTTTTCGGGTCAGTCTTCAGCCGCTCCATAACAGAGTTCTTTCCATAAAGGTACATACTGTTCTTTGCCAATCTTTCCTCCGAGTTTAAGATATTGCTTATGGACACGACCATGCGGGACCAAAAACCAGATATTATTATATCAGTATGAACGTCTAAATATTCAAATTCAGCCGCAATTTTAATTAAATACTTGTAATTTCAATGTTTTTGAATTACTATTGCATGTATCTGAAAAAGGAGGAAAATATATGGACGATAGACAGCCGTTTGATTTTAAGGATTTCAAAGATTTTAAACCGCCCAAGATTAATCCTAAGGCGATAGTATCAATAATTTCTGTAATGCTGGTTGCCGGACTTTTCTTTTCTCTCTGGTTCACGGTTGAGCCGGAAGAGGTGGGTGTTGTATTGAGGTTTGGTGAATATACCAGGACGGTTAATCCCGGGCTGAACTTCAAGATGCCGTTCGGAGTTGAACAGGTCTACAAGGTACCGGTCGAAAGACAGTTAAAGCTGGAGTTCGGGTTCCGGTCAACTACACCCGGCATCAGGACCTCGTATTCCTCAACCAAATACAGGGAAGAGTCGCTTATGCTTACCGGGGATCTGAATGCCGCTGAAGTTGAGTGGATAGTCCAGTTCCGTATCAATGACCCGTACAAGTTCCTTTTCCGCGTAAGAAATGCGGAGCAGACATTCAGGGACGTAAATGAGGCGGTGATGCGCGAGATAGTCGGCGACCGCACAGTGGATGAGGTGCTTACCGTTGGCCGTCAGGAAGTTGCTTCCGCTGTTACTGTAATGATCCAGGAGTTGTGTGATCAATATGAGCTGGGGTTGAAGGTCGATCAGGTAGTTCTTCAGGATGTGAATCCTCCTGAGCTGGTGAAGCCCGCTTTTAATGAGGTCAATGAGGCGCAGCAGGAACGCGAAAAACTGATCAACCAGGCAAAGTCCGAATACAACAAGATCATCCCCAAGGCAAGAGGAGAAGCTGAAAGGACGATTGAAGAGGCAAAAGGGTATGCGCTTGAGAGAGTCAATAATGCCCGCGGTGAAGCCGCGAAGTTCAGTTCCATTTTCAGTGAATATTCAAAGGCAAAAGAGGTCACCCGTCAGCGTATTTACCTGGAGACCATGAATGACGTCATGCAGAATGTCGGCAGGACGCTGATCACTGATGATAAAGCGTCCGGAATACTGCCTTTGTTCCAGTTTGACAAAGGGGGTGCAAAATGAATAAAGCAAAACCAGTAATAGTTGCAGTGATAATCCTGGCAGCCCTGATCGTCACCATGTCGTCCGCCTTTATTGTCCGGGAGACCGAGCAGGTGATAATTACACAGTTCGGTAAACCTGTAGGTGAACCGATAGTGGAACCGGGCATTCATTTTAAGCTTCCTATTGTTCAGGAGGCCAACTTTTTTGATAGACGTTTTCTTGAATGGGATGGTTCTCCAAACCAGATACCGACAAAAGACAAAAGATTTATATGGGTAGACACTTATGCCCGCTGGCGGATAAAGGACCCGCTTCTGTTCTTTCAGCGTGTTCGTGATGAACGTGGCGCGCAGTCAAGGCTTGATGACATTTTGGATGGTGAGACCCGTAACGCAATTGCCAAGCACTACCTCGTCGAACTGGTCCGTTCCACCAACCGTGATCAGTTGTCGAGTGAAGAGTTCACTGCCGGTGAAGTGACCCAGGGGCTGGCGAAGATCAAATACGGGAGAGAAATAATAACCCGTTCGATCATTGAAGTTGCCGCCGCTCGAACCCTTGAACTCGGGATCGAGCTGCTTGACCTGAGGCTGAAACGCATTAATTATGTGGATGAGGTCCAGCAGAAGATCTTTGAGAGAATGATCACCGAACGTAGACGTATAGCTGATAAATACCGTTCAGAAGGTCAGGGTGAAGCATCAAAGATCCTGGGTGACAAAGAGCGTGAGCTTAAGAAGATACAGTCCGGAGCGTACAGGACAGCGCAGGAGATCATCGGTAAGGCAGATGCCGAAGCAACTACTATTTACGCGAAGGCATATAACCAGAACCAGTCTTCACGGGAGTTCTATCGTTTCTTAAAGACAATGGAAACGTATAAAACAACATTGTCCGAAAAGGACTGGATGGTGCTGACAACCAAAGGAGACTTCTTCAAGTACCTGCAGAATCAGTCAGGGCAGTAAAACAATAGATCGCACGAAGGGGCGGACAATTGTCCGCCCCTTTTTTGTTTGCCATATCCTAAAGTTTGAGTTATATTGTCCGGTATAATAATATACTACTACGGTTAATTTGCGTGAAAACCATTTAGGAGGGGAAATGACATCGGAATTTGCTAATGCTGCTTCATGTTGGAAGACCATACTGTCTGATGTTTCCGCTAACAGGGAACTGCTTCCGGTCATTGAAAAATTTGCGAGAGAGAATACTGACCCGATAGATGTTGTCTTTGGCACGTCCGGGTGGAGGGGTGAGATAGGTACTGACTATACATTTAATAATGTCAGGATAGTCACCTCCGCTATTATAAAGATGTTCCGGTCGGATGATAAGGCTGTTATGGAGGCCATGGGTGTTTCCGGTTTTGAAGATATTCAGAAGAGGGGCGTTATTGTCGGCCATGATAACCGTTTTCTCGGGCCTGATCTTGCAAAAGAGGTTATCGGTCTTCTTCAGAAGGAAGGCATTAAAACCTGGTATGCAGGGGAGGCCGTTACCCCTGAGTTCTCGGCAGGCATTGAGATGCTGAAAGCCGCTTGTTCCATAAATCTGACCCCGTCACACAATCCGGCCAATTACGGAGGTTTTAAATTTAACCCTTCTGACGGCGGGCCTGCAGGGCCTGAGATAACAAAGAAGATAGAGGAATTTGCCAATGCTATGATGGCCGGTTCAACCGTTTTCGGGTCTGTTATGCCGGAGAAGATAGATAATATTGACCTCACCGATCTGTACATTAAATTCATAACAGAGAGAAATACCATTGATATTCAGAAGATAAAGGACTTCGTTAATAATGAAGACTGTATTATCTGTATTGATAATGTGAATGGAGCTTCAAGGGGACGTGTTCAGAGGATAATCGGTGAAAGCGATAAGATCAAATATTTGCGCACTGAAGATGACTATCTTTTCGGCGGTTTGGCGCCCGAACCTTCTGATGAGAATATGGCCGGACTTGAAAAAGTGCTTAAAGGCAGCAGTGCAGAATTCAAGCTCGGGATGATAATTGATCCTGACGGGGACCGTATACGCCACTCGGACGGTAATGTGAAGATCGCGATGAACTATTTCGGGGCAATGGCGCTCCACTTTTTAAATGTGCATAAGGGATTTTCCGGGGTTGCCGCAAAATCGGTCGGCACCAGTAATCTTGTAAATGCGATAACAGAAAAACTGAATATCCCTTTAAAAGAGACCCCTGTTGGTTTCAAGAACTTCAGGCCGTATATGCTGAAGGATGCGAAAGAAAAGGCGATCATTGTGTTTGAAGAATCGGACGGGATATCCGGTTATAACCATACACTGGAGAAGGACGCTCTTTTCGGCATCCTCCTTGCGATAGAGATGATGGCTGTGACACGCAAGAATATTGGAGATTACCTTGATGACATTATGGGTGAGTTCGGGTATTATTATCCGGACCGTTCGGGTATAGAAGTTGACCGTTCACTTGTCGGAGATGAGCTGAAAAAGAGGCTTTCTGTCATAAGGGAGAAATACCCTGAAGGCTCGACAATTGATATCGGCGGCAGCACAAGAACAGTGAAGAATGTCATTACTGTTGACGGTACAAAACTTGTATTTGATGACGGTTCGTGGCTCATGATAAGACCCTCAGGCACGGAGCCGAAGGTAAGGTTCTATATAGAGGCACGGACAGAGGACGGGAAGAAGGCGGTATTTGCAACAGCGGAGAAGATGACCGGGGATGCTATCGGGGTTTAAATTCCGATTCTTCAAGGTCATATTTTAATAATCAATAAACAGAGAGAATAGGAGAAAAACATGGCTAAAGCAGCAGCGCGTCACATACTTGTAAAAACAAAGGAAGAATGTGAAAAACTGAAAGCAGAGATAGAGGGCGGAAAAGATTTTGCTGAAGCGGCAAAGGAACATTCACAATGTCCGTCAGGACAGCAGGGCGGGGCGCTTGGTGAGTTCGGCCCGGGCCAGATGGTCCCTGAATTTGACACAGTGGTATTCAACGAAGAGGTCGGCAAGGTCCACGGCCCTGTTCAGACCCAGTTTGGATTTCATCTCATAGAGATAACAAGCCGCGATTAATTAATGTAGGGGCAGACCTCTGTGTCTGCCCCTAATAATTATATGTCTGCCCTTAATGTATGCGTAAATCCATTTAATGAACAAAAAACCAAATAACATGTACCCCGTAATTAACAACTTAGTTGTTGATATCGGTTCTCTGTTATCTCTTGAACACTCCTGCGACCCGAAGCTCTGTTCCTCTTCAAAGTCCTGCTGCAGCTGTTTTCAGGTCTTTATAACAAAGGACGAGCTTGAGAGGCTTGTAGGGTTCATGCCTGAAGCATCGGCATATACAAAGAACCTGAAAACAGGCGGCTCGTACTCAAATGTATTTGATGAAGAGGATGAGGGGCTGTTCTCTATTGAGACGGATGATGCCGGACTGTGTGTTTTCGGGTACAGGGCAGGAGGTGACGGGACATTCTGTTCCCTGCACTCAGCCGCGCTTAAAATGGACCTGAAGCCTGAAGAGGTCAAGCCTTTTGACTGTATGTTATGGCCGCTTGCGCTGACAGAAGAAAAACCGCTGACCCTGACGATCGATAATGATGCCTTTGATTTTCCCTGCAATAAAAAAAGAGCTCCCGGGGCATTGTCTCTGGACAGCGGAGTTGAAGATATTATAATAAGGCTGTACGGAGAGAAATTTCTGAAGGAGATCAATAACCGTATCGTCAGATAATTCATCGTGTTATATGAAAAAGAATAAAATTAACTGCTTTGAATGCTCATATTACTTTATTACCTGGGACAAGAGGGCCCCGAGGGGCTGCCGGGCAATGAACTTTAAGACAAAGCAGATGCCCTCCGCTGTGGTCCTGCGCTCCTCCGGTAAACCCTGCCTCAGGTTCAGACCAAAGAAACAAGGCCCTGTCTGATACGCTGAAATTGCTTTTAAACACCCCCCTGTGTGATAATTATCGTTGCCTATGAATTATGCAATTTTCAGGAAACCGAGCAGGTATATCGGTAATGAAGTGAACATGGTACGCAAGGAGGGTGATGTAAAAGTCGCTCTCTGCTTTCCGGATACCTATGAGATAGGGATGTCCCATCTCGGCCTTAAGGTCCTTTATTCGATCATCAATGATGTCCCGTATTCCTCTGCTGAAAGGGTCTATGCACCCTGGACAGACATGGAGGAACACCTCAGGCAGAATAACCTGCCGCTTGAATCGCTTGAAACTCACCGTCCATTAAAAGATTTTGATATTGTCGGGTTTACACTTCAGTATGAGCTTTCGTATACGAATATCCTTAATATGCTCGATATGGGCCAGATGCCTGTAAGGTCCGAAGACAGAGGGGATGAATATCCTGTTGTTATCGCGGGCGGGCCGTGTTCTGTCAATCCTCTCCCGCTGGCCCCTTTTATTGACGCGTTTGTTGTCGGGGACGGAGAGGAGGTCATTAAAGACATACTCGACGTTTATCGGGAACTCAGTAATGGTGAGGCAAAAATCGAAAGATTAAATGCGCTTGCCGGGATCGACGGGGTCTATGTTCCTGCTGTTCATGATAAGGAGAAACATAGTATAAAGAGGCGGTTTGTGGATGATCTTAATGCCACCCCGTATCCTGATGCTCCGGTACTTCCTTTTAATGAGGTTGTGCATGACCGTGTGGCGATCGAGATATCAAGGGGTTGTACAAGGGGCTGCCGTTTCTGTCAGGCTGGAATGATATACAGGCCTCTAAGGAAACGGTCTGTTGAGACTGTGCTGTCGCTTGCGCAGCGGGCACTCCTGAACACCGGGTATGAGGATGTCTCTTTTACATCGCTCAGCATTGGTGATTATGATGATCTTGTTCCGCTCGTAAGAGGGTTCAATGAAATGTGCTCTGGCTCAAATATTGCGGTTTCATTACCTTCAATAAGGGTGGGCGCGGTCACGACCGAAATACTGAAAGAAATAAAGACCATCAGAAAGACCGGGTTCACAATAGCTCCTGAAGCAGGTACGCAGAGGCTCCGCAATGTGATAAATAAGGACATCACGGATGAGATATATGACGCGGCGCTCGAAAAGCTATTTACCGAGGGATGGACAACCATAAAGCTCTATTTCATGATAGGCCTGCCCACAGAGACCATGGAAGATATTGACGGTCTGATAGAGATGGCGATGAGGGCGCTCAAAAAGGGCAGGGAGATAACCCGCAGGGGAGTGAATATAAATGTAGGCATATCCGCCTTTGTGCCGAAACCGCATACACCGTTTCAATGGAAAGGTCAGGAGAACGCTGAATCCCTTCGTAAGAAGCAGGACTATATAAAGAACGCGTTCGGGAAGAAAAAGGGTATCAAGTTCAAGGGGCAGCATGTTGAGAACAGCCTGCTTGAAGCGGTCTTTTCGAGGGCAGGCAGGGAGAGCGCGGTTCTGCTTCAGAAGGCCTGGGAAGAAGGATGCCGCTTTGACGGCTGGTCAGAGTTCTTTGATTTTGAAAAGTGGCGTGCAGCAGCTGATAAGGCAGGGATGGACCTCTATGCATATGCTTCACGTGATCTTGAAATTGATGCAGAGCTGCCATGGGGCTTTATTGATATCGGGGTGACGGATAAATTCATGAAGACCGAATATGTAAAGGCAGCGCAAGGGCTGATAACAGAAGACTGCAGTGACTCATGCTGCGGGTGCGGTCTTGACTGCAATAGCAGACAGCATAAAGAGGAAACCGGGAAATCTCCGGCATTGCATCCAATACGGAAAATATCATCAGGCGGTAAAAAAATACATGTTCCCTCCAGACTGCGGGTAAGGTTTTCCAAAACAGGAGACATGCGTTACCTCTCGCATCAGGAGCTTATGACGGCTTTTCTGCGGGCCATAAAGAGGGTATCCATTCCTATTGCATACTCAACCGGATTTCATCCTCATCCGAAAATATCCTTCTGCCCGCCTCTATCAACAGGAGTTGCAGGCAGTAATGAATTCTTTGATATCAACCTGGCAGAGCTTACGGAACCGAAGGTCTTTATTGAAAGCCTTTCCCCCGGACTGCCGGACGGGCTTAAAGTGCTTGACGCAAAGATGATCAGCAGCGGGGAAAAGTCATTGAACAGTTTTATTGATGCATATGAATATGATGTGACAGGTGATAATATCTCTGAGGAGAGTGTAGCCGTTTTTATGGACAGCAAGACATTTGAGGTGCAGAGGGAGAAAAAGGTCGTTGATATACGCCCTATGGTAAATAAAGCGGAAATAAAAGACGATATATTACATGTTGTTATTGTTGATACAGAAAATGCAAAGGCAAGGCTGTTTGAGATACTGAAAGAGCTGCTCCGGATACCTTCTGAGGATGTCCGGAATTTGATCATAACAAGAACAGCGCTTTATGGTTATAATAGTACTTAAAATTTATTTATAGAGGATTTGGAAGTATGGGCGGAAAGATCATAATCAATGTAACACCAGAGCAGACGCGCATTGCACTGCTCGATACGAATGCCCAGCTTTCCGAGCTGTATATCGAGAGAAAGAAGGACCTCAGCCATGTCGGTAATGTGTATAAGGGCAAGGTCGTTAAGGTGCTCCCCGGCATGCAGTCCGCGTTTGTAGATATCGGGCTTGAAAAGGCCGCCTTTCTCCATGCTGCTGATGTGTTCTCAGATTTTGATCAATCGATATTCGGTGAGGAGATCGAAGAGGCTGTCCATGTTAATCAGCCCATAGAAGACCTCCTGCAGGAAGGCGAGGATGTCTTTGTCCAGGTTGCAAAGGACACGATAGGCACAAAAGGCGCGAGAGTGACCTCATATATAACACTGCCCGGCAGGTATCTTGTATTGATGCCGAATGTTGATCATATCGGGGTCTCAAGGAAGATACTTGATGAGGATGAGAGGATAAGGCTGAAAGACATTGTGACCGAATCCAAGCCTGATAAATTCGGGTTTATAATAAGGACCGCCAGCGAAGGCTGTACCGAAGAGGAGCTGAAGAAGGACATAGCGTACCTGATGCTCCTGTGGGACAATATCGAGAAGAAGAAAGAAAAGATCAGCTCACCCCACCTCTTATACAGTGATCTGAATCTTACGTTGAGATGTGTCAGGGACCTTATGAGCCACGAGACTGAGAAGCTTGTTATTGACTCGGAGGCTGAATATAATGAACTTGTTGATTTTGTAAATACATATTTTTCCAAGCTTGTATCGAAGATAGAGCTTTATGACGGTACTGAACCGATATATGATGCTTACGGTATTGAACTTGAGATACCAAAGGCGCTCGGTAAGCGGGTATGGCTTAAATCCGGAGGATACATTGTACTTGACCAGACAGAGGCGCTTACGTCTATTGATGTAAATACCGGGAAGTATGTGGGTAAGGCCTCGCTTGAGGACACTATCTTTAAGACCAATATGGAGGCTGTAAAGGAGATCGCATACCAGATACGGTTGAGGAACCTCGGCGGTATCATAATCGTGGATTTCATAGATATGGAAAAAGAGGAGAACAGGCATAAGCTGTTCAACGTATTTCAGGAAGCCATGAGCCATGACAGGGCCAAATCCACGATCCTTGAGGTATCAGAGCTGGGTCTCATCCAGATGACGAGGAAGAGGGTGCGTGAGAGCCTTGAGAGAGTGCTTTGCGAGCCATGCTCATACTGTGACGGCAAAGGGTTCGTGAAATCTCCTCTGACAGTATGCTATGAGATATTCATGGAGCTCAGAAGAATAGCCAATGTAAAGAAGAACTGCAAGATAATGATAACTGCAAATCCACAGGTAGCTGACCTTATCTATGATGAAGAGCGTGAGGGGATAGAGACCATAGAAAAAGAGAGCGGTTTTAAGATCCTGGTTAAGGCTGAAAAGAGCTTTCATCAGGAATTCTATGAAGTTGCGACTATATAAAACCATTCAAACCGTTTCAACCGTTAACTGATTGACTCCGTCATTACTCTTCCAATAAACTATACGATGTTCTGTTATATTTTTCATGCGATATCCCGCCTGTTCCGGGAACAGGCCCTGCGTTTAGCTGTTTGAACAGCTTGGACGGTTATTAATATGAATTCTGAAGAAAAATTCAACAAACTCAAAGAAGACCTCAAAGGCATGAAGCGGGTGCTGGTCGCTTATTCGGGCGGTGTTGACAGTACCTTCTTATTGAAGGCCGCTGCTGTTTCCGGCCTTGATAAAGTGCTTGCGGTGACCGGTGTTTCCGACAGCCTTCCTGAAGAAGAGGCGTTGTTTGCAAAAGAGACAGCGGAACTGTTCGAGGTCGATTTCAGGACAATAACAACAGAAGAACTGAAAAACAGCGCGTACGCGGAGAATCCTCCTGACAGGTGTTATCACTGCAAAAAAGAGCTTTTCGGCAGGCTGAAAAAGATAGCGCAGGAGGAAGGCCTTTTATATGTCCTTGACGGCACTAATGCTGATGACGCTGGTGACTGGAGGCCCGGAATGAAGGCCGCTTCAGAAGAAGGCGTTGCAAGCCCTCTGCTTAAAGCCGGACTTGGAAAGGATGAGATAAGAAGGATTTCCCGTGAGCTCGGGCTTTCGACATGGAACAAGCCTGCCACGCCTTGTTTGGCCTCGCGTTTTCCGTACGGTCACAGGATAACATCAGCGGCATTGAACAGGGTGCATGATGCCGAGAAATTCATCAGGAGAGCGGGCGTTAAGGAATTGAGGGTGAGGGCGCATTCTGATGTGGCGAGGATAGAGGTCATGCCCCATGAGTTCGGCAAATTAATGGACGGGGCTTTCAGGGAAGAAGTGGTTGCCTATTTAAAGTCACTCGGGTTTAAATATGTGACAATAGACCTGCAGGGTTTCAGGAGCGGAAGTTCGAATGAAGTTCTATAAGGCTGGAATGTTTATAAGGTTGGAAGGCTGTTTATGCTGAATGAGGCTTATTTTAATGAGAAGCTCGCTAAATGTGTGCGGTGCGGCACCTGCAAGACATTATGCCCCACCTATCTGACAACTCATAATGAGTCGATGGGTGCAAGGGGAAGAATGGCGCTTCTTGGCGAGCTAACAAAAGAGAGCATTGTCCCCGGCAAGGGTATCGCTGAAAGGATATTCAGCTGTATGCTCTGCGGTGCCTGCGAAGGCAGTTGTCCTGCAGGGATAAATATTCCGGAGATGATCTACTCCGGACGTGTTTTATTGAAACAAAAGTTCAGCAGGAAAAGGTTCTTAAGATGGGCGCTGAGACACTCGGTCAATCATATGGACGCGGCCTTTACAATGCTGAAATGGGCGCAGAAAGTGCCGTTCGCGTTTGATGCTGTGCCGAAGGTCGCTCCCAGACCGTTCAGAAAAAAGGTCAAATTATTTAAGAAGGTCAAAAAGATAGGGCGTGTTGCCCTGTTTGCGGGATGCAGCATAAATTATCTCTATCCTGAACTCGGCGAAGCGCTTTCCAATATTCTCCTGGCCAAAGGGTACGAAGTGGTTGCGTTCAACGGGGAGACCTGCTGCGGCGCGCCTTTCAGGGCAATGGGTTTTGAGGATGAGGCAAAGAAACAGGCGGAAAAGAATATTGAGCATTACAGCAGGGTGAGGGCTGAGGCTGTTGTCAGCATGTGCCCCACATGCACCATGACCATAAGAAAACAGTTTCCGGTGCTTACAGGCAGGACCATACCCAATATTATGGATGTGAATGAATTCATCCTTAAAGCAGGGATAGCCGACGGGCTTGAGATAAAGCCGTCCGTTGTCACATATCATGATCCCTGCCATCTCGGTTACGGCCTGAAAATAAAAGATGAGCCGAGAAGGATACTTCATGGTATCAAGGGCGTTGAACTGAAAGAGATGCCTCATGCTGATGAGTGCTGCGGTTTTGCAGGGCTTTTCAGGAGTCAGTACAAGGAGATCTCTGACACTATCGGCAGGAATAAATTGAATAATATATCTATAGTATCACCCGACACAGTGGTAACATCATGCCCCGGCTGTATCATGCAGCTTGAGGCGCTGAGAAAAAGATCGGACATGGATTTCAGGGTCATGCATATTGTTGAGGTCATAGACCAGGCAATGCACGGATGATATGATCTGCTTTTCCTGCAAGTTGTGCTATTCATTGTTTTTGATATAATTGAATTAAATTTGGAGTTATTTAAAGGAGGAGTAAATGAAATTTTTTATAGACACTGCGAATATTAAGGAGATCAAGGAAGCATGGGAGATAGGGGTAATTGACGGCGTTACCACCAATCCCTCTTTGATAGCAAGGGAGAACAAAGAGCCGAATAAGCTGTTCAGGGAAATATGCGATATAGTGGACGGTCCTGTAAACGCTGAGGTTGTGAGCCTTGATGCAGATGGAATGGTCAAGGAAGGAAAGAAGCTCGCCAAGATCCATGAGAACATAGTGGTAAAGGTCCCGATGACAGTAGACGGGCTGAAAGCGGTCAAGCAGCTTTCAGCATTAAAGATAAAGACGAATGTTACCCTGATATTCTCTGCAAACCAGGCCCTGCTCGCCGCAAAAGCAGGCGCAACATATGTGAGCCCCTTTGTGGGAAGGGTAGATGACATATCCGGCTACGGTATAGAAATTGTCTCGCAGATACTCGAGATATATGACAATTACGGGTATGAGACCGAGATCATAGTTGCAAGCATCCGCAATCCGCTTCATGTGCTTGATTCCGCAAGAATGGGCGCACATGTTGCTACTATACCTTTCAAGGTAATAGAACAGCTCTCCAAACATCCTTTGACCGATATAGGGCTCAAGAACTTTCTTGCTGATTGGGAGAAAGTGCC
>CBFDEG010000062.1:0-14599 GCA_965603765.1 uncultured bacterium
GTCAACAATGTCAATACCCTGAAGCTTACAATTAAGCATTTCCCTTATCGGCAGAGTCCCTCTTCTTTCACCAAGTGAGACAACTATTTTCTGGACTTTTTCACGAAGTGCAACAGCAAGCAGACCTTCTCCATCACCAAGCACTGAATTATGAGGAACAACAACCTGTTCACCGGTACAATTAACATACCCGGCAAGGGCTAGCCCGCTTGCAGCAGAATTAAATAATTTTCCCATTGTTTTTGCTATTGATCCTGTACCGAGGATCAGCACTTTCTTTGAAACAACAGGCATTTTTAGAAAAAAGTCATATACTATATGCCAAAAAGATTGCAAAAGGATCGATATGCAGACGGTCAGGAACAGCATGCCTCTGCCTAGCTGTACATTCGGAATAAAATAATAAACAGCGCCAAGAAACAAAAAAGCAAAAAAACCAGCAAATAGTATCTTTAAAAATATCTCTTTTTTTCCGTCTCTCTTCTCTGTATCATAAAGGTCTACAAAAAAACATATAAAGACTATGAATAACGCATATATTACAGCCCTCGGCCATATAGGCAAATACTCCTGCAGTATCATACCACTACTCAGCAGCCTCAAGTGAATTCCTGCATAAACGGATAATATTGCTATGAAAATATCACCAAGGATCAACAAAATATTTTTTGGCATAAAAAAGTTCATTACTATTGCATTCCTTCAAGAATTCTTTTAGCATCAGCAATTTCTGCAAAACCATTAATACGTCCGAGCCTCACTGAATTTTCAAACTGCTCTTCAGCTTTTTGCTCCATCCCCTTCTTTAAATATGCAAGGCCCAGGTGATAACGGATAGTCGGTTCACCGGGCAGATAGTGCGTTGCCTCGATAAAATACTTCAATGCATCATCATAGTTACCCGATTTATACAGCACCCATCCTAACGTGTCAGTGATGCTTCCGTCTTTAGGCGCTATGTCCTTTGCCTTCTTTGCCATCAGCTCAGCCTTTTCTATTGGGCCGTATCCTTCTGAATAAAGATAGGCGAGATTATTCAGTGATGGAGCATAATTAGGGGAAAGATCCAATGCTTTTTCATGTTTTTCTATTGCTGTTTTCTTCATTCCCATCAATTCAAGGGTACTGGCCTGCAGATAGTAAACAGGAGCATATTTAGGGTATGCTGCCTCAAGCTCATTAAAGATGTTCATGGCCATCTGATGATCTCCGGAAGCTATATAGACCTTACCCTTCATTACCTTTGTCTTGATATTGTCTGGATTTACCTGTTCAGCCTTTTTCAATATGTCTATTGCCTTCTGTGTATGCTTTTCAGCAATATATATTTCTGCAAGAAGCTGATATCCGCCATCACTGTCAGGCTTTCTTAAGATAACTTCTTTGGCACTTGCCTCAGCTGCCCTAAAATCTTTCTTCTTCATATAAATAGCAGCAATTTTCTGCATTATCTCAACTCTGTCAGGATTTTTATTAACAATTTCTTTCAACTTCTTTATGGCATTATCATAATCACCTGTATATGCATAAATACCTGCCATCTTCTCCTTTGCCAGCTCCGGAGAAGATTTCTCCATTAGTTGATATACGTCAAGCGCCTTTTTATAATCTTTTAAAGAAAAATAAACCCGGCCTTTCATATCAAGCAAATTTGTATCTTCAGGGGCGGTTTTCAAGGCCTCATCAAGCACTCTAACCGCTCCATTCATGTCGTTTTTCCTTTGATAAAACCCTGCAAGTTCAACATATGCAACCGGCTTACCCAGAGCTTTTGCCTTTTTGTAATACGTAAGTGCTTCAGCGTCCTTCTTTTCAGACTCCATGATCTTTGCCATCATCAATAGCGCAGGCAGATTATTCGGATCAACTTCCAGCACCCTGAGATATTCTGCTTTTGCCCTGTCCTTATTTTTAGTTCCAAGATGAACACGGGCCAGGTTAAAGTACGGGAGAAAGAATTTAGAATTGGATTCAATGGACTTTTCAAAATATTTAACCGCATTATCCATATGTTCAGAGCCAAGATAGGCTGCACCCATTATGTTATAAAGTATTGCATCATTCGGGTTTTCTTTCAGGCCCTCGCTTAATATTTCTATCGCTTTTTCAAATTGCCGGGTCTTAATATAATACTGAGCAAGTATTATCCTTGAGTTAATCATGTCAGGCGCTACCTTAACAGCATTGACGAACTCTCTCTCTGCCTGTTGATTATCTCCTGACAAGAGGTTGAATGCACCTTTTTTAATGTGGGCGTCAACCAGTCCGGGATTAAGCTCAATGGCCCTGTCAAATTCCTCCATTGCCAGATCACCTTCACCCAGTGACATATAAGCACTCCCTAAAAGGTTATGCGCAAAGGCATTCTTCTCGTCCTTTTCAATTACATACCGTGCTTCTCTTGCTGATTTCTCGGCCCTGCCTTTTTTCAGGTGAGACACAGCAAGAAGCAGGCGGGCCTGGACCATCTCAGGTCTTATATCAACAACTCTCTGGAACTCACTTGTAGCCTGTTCAAGATCACCCTTCAGATAGTGGCATAGACCAAGGTAATAATATGCCCCGGGGTTTGAACTGTTTTTCAATGACTCCTGAAGCGAAACAATAGCATCATCGACCTTCTTTTCCTGGAATAAAACAAGTCCTGTAAGGTAGTAGCCTTCAGGCCTCTTGGGGTTTTCCTTTTTGATCTTACGGGCAATATTACCGGCCTTCTCAATATTTTTTTCATGTAGATAAACAATACCAAGTTCAAAATATGCATTGACATTTAAAGGCTCAGCCTTAATTATCCTTTCATATGCAGCAATTACCCCATTACTGTCTTTCTGCTTCTGTTTGAGTTTTACTAACAGATAAAGGGCTTTTGTATTATCTTTTTCTCCATTAAGAATATCATTTATCAATTTCTCTGCTTTATCAGTTTTATCGGCCGCAAGATAAACATCACTAAGAACGATCTTTGATGACAGCCTTGACGGTGCGATATCAATTGCTTCAACCAGCATCTCTTCGGCCCTTACATAGTCCTTTTTGATAAAATACGTAATAGCAGCTATTTCAGATGCCTCCGCGTTTCTATCAACCTCCTGCATGTATTGTTTAACTTCCTTTATCGCATCATCAGCCTTTCCAGTATGCACATATACCTTTGCAAGGGACAAATGGGCATCATTGAACGATGGATTAAGCTTCAGCACTTTCTGCAATTCTCTCTCAGCAGATTCATATTTAGCCTGCTGGATATATACCTGCGCCAGTTGATACCTTGCTTCAAAATAATTAGGGTCTGCTTCAATAGCTTTTTTAAAGGCTATTATCGCGCCATTAGAGTTGCCGCTTTCAAAAAACCCGACACCTTTATCATAGTACTGCGTTTTCCCCTGGTTATTAGCGCATCCGATGGCGGATATAATGAGAGCAAATATTAAGATCAAGTTTTTATGCAATGATATTCCCCCCTGAAAAACTTAGGTGTCCATTAATGATCCCGTGCACTATATACTTGAATCTTTCATAATCAAGCGGCTTAACAAGGCAGACAGCATTTTTTATGCCCTTCATTATCTCCATAAGGTCACTGCTAAGCTCGTCCGAAAGTATTATTGCAGGCACATCATTATTTTTATTTGATTCAAGAAATGAAACAGCATATGGGAAACTCGAAACAACCAGAGAAATGCCGTTGCCCGACATCTGCTTTTCAGCATCTTCTGATGACACAACAAGTCTGGTCTTATACCCCTCGTTGTTCAATATTGCAGAACAGACCTTCGAGAAGCCGCTTTCATCTAAAATCAGTATTTCCTTTGTAGTGTGCATTGATGCTGATTAAATGCAATTTCCGTTCCAAACTAATAAAGGTGATTGTGAAACAAAAAACAACAGCAGCTAATTACTTGATTAATAGATATTCCCGATACATATTTAGTAATAATTTTAAAGCAAAAGACTTAAATATCAACATGCCTCTATAAACACAAAAAATGTATCCAAAAGAAACAATCCTACCCGGGAATCTATTTTTATTATTTTCAATCAGGCAGTTACAGCAAAAACCAGAAAGTGTACCTTAAGGAAACAAAACAGTGGAAGATTGTCCTGAAAAACTATTTTGTTACGATATAGAAGAGGTCTTTTTAAGCCGGCTGTAAAGCGCCTTTCTGGTAATTCCAAGCGCTTTTGCTGCTTTAGATTTATTCCCGCTGCATGCATCAATTGCATTAAGCACAGATTCAAGCTGTATTTCCTTGAGCGGTTTCAGGTCCTCTATGAGAATATCCCTCTTCTTCGCTTCCCTTTTAATTTCTTTAGGAATGCCCCTTATGCCTATTATGTCCCTTTTTGTAAGAACAACCGCACGTTCAATTACATTTTCGAGTTCTCTGAGATTTCCGGGCCAGGAATAGTTCAGAAAAACATCCATAACATCTGGGGAAACACCGATAACATTTTTATTCTCACGCTGTGAGAACTTATCAAGAAAATGTGTGACGAGCAGGGGTATATCGCTTTTTCTATCTCTCAGCGGAGGGAGTTTTATCTGGACAACATTTAAGCGATAATATAGATCTGATCTGAAATTTTTATTTTTTATCTCTTTTGCAAGGTCACGGTTTGTAGAAGCGACCAGCCTTATATCAATTTTTATCTTTTTGTTTCTGCCGATACGCTCGATCTCTTTTTCCTGTATGGCCCTCAATATCTTTGCCTGCAACGAAATATCCAGTTCGCCTATTTCATCAAGGAACAACGTGCCGGTAGAGGCCTCTTCGAACTTACCGATCCTTTGAGAGACCGCACCGGTAAAGGCGCCTTTTTCATGTCCGAAAAATTCTGCCTCAATAAGTTCCCGCGGAACAGCCGCGCAATTCACCGGCACAAAAGGTTTGTAGTGCCTCCTGCTTGTATAATGGATCGCATTTGCCAGAAGTTCCTTTCCTGTCCCTGTCTCACCTGTAATAAGCACATTACTGGATGAGTCTTTTACAGCCTCTACCATTCTGAATACTTTTTCCATACCCGGGCTCTTTCCTACAATACTTGAAAACCTGTATGTAGATTCGAGCTGACTTTTCAGATTAGTGATCTCATTCTTGAGCATTTTCTGCTCAACGGCCTTTGCCAGTATCGCCTTCAGCTTTATGTAATCGGGAGGTTTAACAAAATAGAAAAAGGCCCCTTCGGTCATTGCGGTGACAGCAGAGTCAACAGTACCGAACGCGGTCAGGAATATCAGCGGGATATCAGGGTATTCAACTTTGAGATAATTAAAAAGATAGACGCCGTCCTTCCCCGGCATCTTAAGGTCAGTAATGATGGCATCAATCTTTTCAGTACGGACGACCTCTATCGCACTGTCTACATCTTCTGCCTGAAAAACATCATACGGCACTTCTCCAAGTATTGCAGAAAGCACCTTTCTGGCATTCAGTTCGTCATCAACAATAAGTATTCTGGCCTTGTTCTGTTTATCCACTTTGTTTTACAGGCAGCAGTATCTTAAATGTAGTTCCCCTGCCCTTCACACTTTCCCATAACAATCTGCCGTTATGAGCATTTATGACCTCACGGGACAGAAACACTCCAAACCCTCTGTCAGCCCCGTCAGGCCCTTCAGAAAGACTACCTATAGCCTGAAGTTTTTCATCAGGAATGCCTTTGCCGGTATCAGTTACCTCTATTAAAGCATAGTCCATGCTCTTTTCCCACTTGAGCCCGGTCCTTATCTTTAATTCTCCGCCTTCAGGCATTGCTTCAAATGCATTATTAACGATATTGAACAATGCCTGTTCCACCTGAAATATATCTGCTTCAATCAGCGGCAGATCAGAAAGATCAGCTGTCAGCTTGATTCCCTGTGTTTTAGCACGGGGCCTGATCATAACGAGAATAGACTTTACGGTAGCTGACAGGTCGGAAGGTCCATACGTCATCTCTCCTTTTGCGGCACTGAGAAAACTGGAAATAAACGCATCGAGTTTATCAATCTCTTCATTAATAATAGTACTGAATTCAAAAAATGTTGCCTCATGCCCGTATTTTTCCCTTAAATATACAACCGCGCCTTTTATTGCATTAAGGGGGTTTCTGACACCATGCGCAAGTGATGAGGCCATTTTGCCTACCGCAACCATTTTTTCGGAATCAGCCAGCTTCTTTTCAAGAGGACACAGGCCTTTGATATTATCGAGTTCGGCCCTGACCTCTTTGATCTTTTTGTTTTTGTCCTTTGTGGGAACCAGTTGAATATCCGCGGAAAATCCATTACCCATAAAACAGGAAGATGTATATTTTTTTATGAACTTTTTCCTGCCGTTATTAAAAACAGCAGCGGCATTTTCATTTAAAAGCGGGAAGAAAGTTTCAAGGCGGGCGCCAATAGCATATTCGGCATCTTTACGGCATAATTTTTCCATGCCCGGACTCCATGATTTAATTGAAAGATCTTTATCAAAACTGAAAACGCATCTGTCTTTCAACTAATCCCCCCATCTATTAATTCAAGCAAGCCGGGCAGCGCTACTTGCTTTTCAGGTCTTTTACAAATTCTTCTAATATTTCCGGATTACTGCTTGAGACATCATCTTCTATCTTTTGTATTGTTCCCAGATACGGAGTTCTTATCCCGTTATAGTCAACAGGGTCACCGATCGCATCAAATTTAATACCGAACCTTTTAAGTAATATAACCAGCCCCTTGGTCATAATAGCATACCAGTGCGTCAACTGCCTCTTTTTACTTTCACGGTACACAGCCTTATAAAGGCTTGTAACGAGATCATGTCTGCTCCGCCGGTCAGACTGAGATTCGTTTCTGGACCGCGTGTTGGTCTAATTGTTTTTCCTGTAATTGTCCTCAGACCTTCTGAAATTACTTCTATTAGTCTGAGCAAAACTGCCGATACTCCTTCTTTCTTCATCCGGACCATATATATATTTGTCTTCTGATCTCTTTCTGTATTCCCTGCTTATCGCAAGTCTGGATATCTCAGCTATATTATTCTCAGGTATCTCATTTCTGTCAACACCTGCCTGACAATACTTTTCCACCGGGAAGCCTTCCGGCGAACCAAGTATCAGCCGTATTGTGGCCATGATCTTTCCGGAATCATCATATGCTGCAAAATGAACGGAATGCTCATCATACTCATCCTTCTCAAGCCCGTCCGGGAATTTTTCCATCTTCTCAAATCCCCACTCCAGACAATACACTTTAAACCTGAGTTTGAATACCTCTCTCAGCTCTTTTTCGTCCGTTACACGCTTAACACTGAAGGACATTATGATCTCTCCCGCATAAATGCATTCATATCTGACTTAAGCAAAATCAGCACCATATAAATTTAATAATAAAATTAATTGTGTCATGATTTATCGCTGCACATGGAGTCACAGTGCCAACAGCTATATTATTATCTCGGAAAAGTACCCTCCAAACTTTAGAAACATTCGAAAGCCATACCTTACAAACAATCTTTGCTCAATAAATCAAATGGTTAGAGCATTAGCTTTACTATACATATTTTATATTATGAATACCCTCATGATCTGGCACAACAATTGCTCTTCAGAGAATGGCTCTTAACTGTAAGTACTATTAATAGCATTAAAAGGGGGACATGGATCAATGTAAAATCATTCCATATGTACTGTTGCGTTCAAACTGCTCTAACAAATAAAACCTGAAATATTTCACATATCATCTGATATTGAAAGGGGACAATATCCATGAATAAAAACATGATCATTTGTATCTTATCAACCGTTATACTCTTCTTTACACCTGAAGCAAAAGCTGAACTTTTTGACAGGGGCAGCGGTCTTATATATGACGACTCTCTGAATATCACATGGCTGCAGGATGCCAACTCAGAGGGTACCATGACATGGGCAGATGCTGATGACTGGGCCGGTAATTTTGTTTTCCAGGGATATTCAGACTGGCGGCTTCCAGTTTCAGACACCGAATGCACAGAGCATGACTGCGCAAACAGTGAAATGGGGCACCTCTTCTATTCTGACAATGTCAGCTCTGAATTTCCGGATATTTTTACAGATGTAAAACCATCGATATACTGGTCATCGACTGAAATTGATGAAAATACAGCCTGGCGGTTCAATTTCAAATATGGTACCCAAGGCACAAGCGAAAAAGATCAGCCTCATTATGCATGGGCTGTCCGTGACGGGGATTCAGCCACTCCTGTTGCACCTGAACCTCTCAGTTATCTGCTCTTTATTGCAGGCAGCATTACCTTCCTGGCAAGATCTCGCCTTCAACGATCTACATGATTTATGCACTTTCTTCAGGCCGGTCATTACCAGGACCGGCCTGAAGAAATATATTCGCAACCAATACACAATTACATTAAAATCAAACCGTAGGGACTGTTCTTCGAACATTCCTTATATCGACAAACAAATAAAATAACAGAGCATCATGTAATACAAACCGACACAATTTTAGATTCTATACCTGTTTACAATGTAAGAAAATCCGACTATCCAGCTTATCATCAGGATGATAAAATAATTTTCTTATTTGAATTCAATGAGTTATAATTTGGTTAAAAAATTGCTTATTAACTTAAGGCCAATAATATTGGCCATAATTTAAAATAACGCGGTTACAATAAATATGCAGACTACTAATCCATATGAAGCAACTCTGTTATCAAAAGAACTTTTGGACAGGCTGACTTCTATTAATGATACTGCTTCAATAGCAAATATTATCCTTGAAATGGCCCTTGAATTAACAAACGCTCAAAAGGGCTCAATCCTTCTTTTGAATGAAAAAAATGAACTGACAGTAGCAGCATCAGAGGGAATAGACCCGGGAATCATATCATCAATTCGGGTAAAACCGGGCGACGGCATTGCCGGCAGAGCTGCTGAACAAAAAAGACCGCTTCTTCTAAATGACACTGACAGCATCCTCAACATAACAAAAAAGGGATCTTCAAAATATTTAACAGATTCATGTTTATGTTATCCAATAATAATAAATGAAAGATTATTAGGTGTAATAAACATTGCTGATAAGAACGACTCATCAATTTTCTTTGAAAATGATCTCAAGACTATCGGCTTCCTTGCAGCACAAACATCCCTTGCTATCGAGAACATACATCTCAGATCAGAGCTTACGACAAAATCCGAAGAGCTCAAAAGACTGAATAGTGCTCTTTTCACCTTTGAACAACAACAGGCTGAGTTCATCACGGAAATGTCCCATGAACTACGGACACCTTTAAACTCTATAACTGGCGCTGTTTATTATTTAAAGGAAGAGAACTATTCAAAAGATGAACACAATGAGTTTATCAATATAATTTCTGATGAGTCCGTAAAACTGACAAGCCTCCTTCAGGGTCTCTTAACTTTTTCTCCTGAAGAAACCGGGATCAATTCTCTGAAGATGCGGTCTATTAGTATAATGGACATAGTAGATAACGCTGTAAACTCAAAAAACATCAATGACCTCCTGGCAAAAAACAATATTTCCATCAACTTTACTCCCAACGAAACTGTCGATGATATTATCGGTGATAAAACATCCTTAATGCAGTCTATAAATTACATGATAGACGGGCTTACAAATTATGCTTCAGCAGGAGACAGTATAGACATAGCCATTGTTCCGAATGAAAACTCGGTCAATATGGACCTGACCCTGAAAGGAAGGACAATACCCGAAAATGACCTCTCCATTCTTTTCAGCGAACGTTCCCTCTGGTTAAACCCTGAACAGACGAGCAAAAACCTTAAATTCTATATTGCGAAGAAAAATATCAGGCTGAATAACGGGTCTGTTAACGCATCCAATACAAATGATGGAATAGCCATAAACATTGTCTTTCCGGTCAATGCACGGGAAACCCTCGATGCAAACATTAGGGAGATATCTGACCACCTTCTCTCCTTTCTTTCAGAAACGATGCAGGCAGACAGATGTTCCTTAATGCTTATTGATGAGCCAACCGGTGAACTGGTAATTGCAAATGCGGTCGGGATTGACAATACAACGATCAGCAGGGCGAGGATAAAACCAGGAGAAAAAATAGCAGGCATGGTTGCGCTCGAAAACAAAGCTCTTTTAATAACAGACATTGAAAATGACCCCAGGACCCGGAAAACAAATAATGCGCAATACAGCACAAAGTCCCTTCTTTCAGTACCGCTCACAGCAAATGATAAAGTTATAGGGGTTCTGAACATCAACAACAAGAGTGACGGATCCCCGTTCAATGAAAAGGACCTGCACCTGGCAAATGTTATTGCTGAAAGGACCGCAAAGATTCTGAACAATATACTCAGCGGAGACCTGAAGAACGGCGCATTCAAAAAAATGCTCGGTTCCGTCAAGACCCTGCTGAACGCAAAAATGGAGTATAAGAAAAATGGAGCAGCAGCTGACCTTGTTTTTAATCTGGCCCGGAACATGGGATTAAATGAACAGGATACCGGCGCAGCTCTTTATGCCTCAAGCCTCTACGACCTGGGCCTTACAAAGATAGATGATGCCATCCTAATGAAAAAAGATGCTCTTTCTTCAATAGAAAAAAAGCTTGTAAATACCCACACCATTCCAGCCGCCGCAATGCTAAAACCGCTCGAATCAGATGATACGGTAATTAACAGCATCATGCATCACCATGAGCGTTATGACGGAACAGGTTACCCGGACCGGCTCAAAGGCGATGATATCCCGATGATATCAAGGATTCTCTCTGTTGCAGACGCATACACAGCCATGACCGGCAGCAGGCCGTACAGACAATCGTTATCCTCAGCAGATGCCGCAGCTCAAATAAAGGCCGGAGCAGGCACCCAGTTTGACCCTGAAGTAGTTAATGCTTTCATGAAATCCGCCTAAAAATCCTTAATTAGCAAGAACTTCCGGATATCATCCTAAAAATCACATTTTTTTGTATACTATATAGTTACAAATGCAGCGGCATTTTTGATCTTGTATGTATCTGTGAAAAAATTCATAATGGACCTGAAGCTCTATCTAAAAGAACATAAAACCAGAGTAGACAACTACCTGACAAAATACATCTCTTCAAAAAAGAAGAACAGGGACTGTCCCGGAGAATTGTCAGAGGCCATCGCCTATGCACTGATGGCAGGAGGCAAGAGGGTAAGGCCCATCCTCGCCATAGCCGGATACGAGGCTGTCAACGGGACATCCGACAGAATACTTCCGGTAGCAGCAGCGCTTGAGCTCATACATACATACTCATTGATACACGATGACCTCCCGGCCATGGACGATGATGACATGCGAAGGGGCCAGCCCACAACCCACAAGGTTTATGGTGAAGCAGTAGCCATTCTCGCAGGAGACGCCCTGCTGACCGACGCGTTCAACATTATCACAGGCGCAGATGCAACACCTGAGGTATTAATTAAGGTCATAAATGAATTATCATATGCATCAGGCCCGGAAGGAATGGTGGGCGGTCAGACAGCAGACCTTGCCTTTGAAGGTAAAAAAGCCTCAAAAGAAGAACTGCTGTTTATACATACACATAAAACAGGCGCTCTTTTACGAGCCGCTGTAAGGTTAGGCGCTATAATGGGAAGTGCGGACGAATCAGAGCTTAAGGCCTTAACCGAGTATGGTGAAAAAACAGGTCTGGCATTTCAGGTAATTGATGACATCCTCGATGTAACAGGAACAAAAGAAGAGCTGGGAAAATCAACAGGCGCGGACGATGCAAGGGGAAAGAACACCTACCCTTCCATCTTCGGTCTTAAAGAATCGCAAAAAATGGCTGAAAGCCTTATTAAGGATTCAATAAAAGCTTTAAAAGGATTTAATGGAAAAGCCCGTCCCCTTGAAGAGATCGCCAAATATATTTTATCAAGAAGAAATTAGGACAGACCAATGCTCATAGAAAAGATAAAAAGCCCCAAAGACCTCAAAGATCTGAATCTCAATGAACTGAAGGAACTGTCCGCAGAGCTGCAGGAAATTATAATTGAGAGAGTCGCGACAAACGGCGGCCACCTTGCATCAAATCTCGGAAGCATTGACCTGACCATCGCGCTGCATTATGTATTTAACTCACCTGTTGACAAGATCGTCTGGGATGTCGGGCATCAGGCATACACACACAAACTTCTGACAGGCAGATATGACTCATTTCCTACAATAAGGCAGTATAAGGGTATCTCAGGTTTTCCTAAAATATCGGAAAGCCCGCATGACCCCTTCGGCACAGGCCACAGCTCAACATCCATCTCATCCGCGCTCGGCATACTAGAAGGAAGAGATCAGAACAATGATGACTTCAAGGTAATAGCGGTAATAGGCGACGGCGCAATGACCGCGGGCCTTGCGTTTGAAGGCCTGAACCATGCAGGCCATCTGAAAAAAGATCTTATAGTTGTCCTCAATGACAACGAGATGTCGATATCCCCGAATGTGGGAGCGCTTTCTGATTACCTCACAAGGATAATGACCGGAGATATAGTCACCAAGCTTAAAAAAGAGACAAAATCCATTCTTGAGCATCTGCCCAAAGTAGGCGAGCCCTTCCTAAAAGTAGCCAAAAAATTTGAAGGCTCCATTAAAAGTCTTGTTGTTCCGGGCCAGTTGTTCGAAGAACTCGGATTCGAATATGTCGGGCCAGTGGAAGGCCACAGGATCGGTTCATTAATTGAAACACTCAAGCGGGTGAAGGAACTTCCAGGACCTGTACTCATACATACCATAACCAAAAAGGGCAAAGGCTATGAACCTGCAGAAAAAAGCCCGAGCGCGTTTCATGGAGTCGGACCTTTTGATATAGAGACAGGCGAGAAGATAGCATCCAATAAAAAAACATACAGCTACAGCGATATATTCGGCAGCTGCCTGACTGACCTTGCAAAAGAGGACAAACGCATTGTCGCGATCACAGCTGCAATGACCGAAGGCACAGGGCTCTCTAAATTCGCCAAAACATTCCCGAAGAGATTTTATGATGTCGGCATTGCAGAACCGCATGCCGCAACATTCGCGGCAGGCCTTGCAACCCAGGGCATAAAGCCGGTGGTTGCGATATACTCTACATTCCTCCAGAGATCATATGATGAGATAATCCATGACATCTGCCTCCAGGACCTCTCTGTTATATTCGCAATAGACAGAGGCGGAATAGTCGGTGATGACGGTCCCACGCATAACGGAACATTCGACCTCTCCTTTTTAAGGCATATTCCAAAACTTGTTGTAATGGCCCCCAAAGACGGACATGAGCTAAGGTGCATGCTCAAGACAGCGGTCGATTTTGACGGCCCTTCTGCAATAAGATACCCGAGGGGTTCAGTTGCTGATGACGAGGAGACCAATAAAACAGCGGCCCTGCCGATAGGCAAAGCAGAAGTTCTTAAAGAAGGAAAGGACCTACTCATAATAGGTATCGGCAGCACATCAATGCCCGCGCTTGAAGCAGCAAAAACACTTGCAGACTCCGGAATAAACGCGACAGTGCTCAATGCAAGGTTCGTTAAACCTCTCGACACAGAACTTATCACCAGACTTGCAAAAGAGAATACATATGTTCTTACTGTTGAGGAGAACACAACCTCCGGCGGCTTCGGCAGTGCGGTCCTTGAGGAACTCAATGATGCAGGCATAGAAGGCCTGAAACTCAAGATACTAGGAATCCCTGACCAGTTCATCGAACAGGGCCCGCAGAACATATTAAGAAAGAACCTCGGCATAGACGCGGAAGGCATTGCAAAAGCAGCCCTCACGCTGCTCGGCAAAGGCGAATAATATAACCCTTTAACATCACTTACCTCTCATGTCCGCTTCATCATCTAAAAAACTACGTCTTGATAAATGTCTGTTCGAAAGAGGCCTTGTTGACAGCAGGGAAAAAGCCAAGGCCCTGATACTCTCAGGCAATGTACTTGTGAACGGCCTCATGGTCGATAAAGCAGGCGCCAGTGTCAGAAGCGATGATGCCCTCTCAATAAAAGACAAGATGCCGTATGTAAGCCGGGGAGGACTAAAACTTGAACAGGCTGTCAAGGAATTCAGTATTGATTTTAAAGACAAGATAACAATGGATGTCGGGGCATCAACCGGAGGTTTCACAGACTGTATGCTCCAGAACGGGGCAAGTAAGGTCTATGCCGTAGATGTCGGCTACGGCCAGTTCGACTGGAGACTCCGCAATGATGAACATGTCGTTCTGTTTGAAAAAACAAACATAAGACACCTCGAAAAAGCCTCGATCCCTGACCCGATAGACATAGTAACCATAGACGTATCATTCATCTCCCTTTTAAAAGTACTCCCGAACATCCTCAACTTCCTCGCGCCACAAGCTGAGATAGTGGCACTTATCAAGCCGCAATTCGAGGCTGGCAGGGAAGAAGTCGGAAGAGGCGGTGTGGTCAAGGACGATAATGTTCGACTTGCTGTTATTGAGAAGATAAAGACCGGGGCGATAGAATCAGGTCTTGAGGTTATCGGGGTTACTACTTCGCCTATTAAGGGGCCTAAGGGGAATGTGGAGTATTTGATTTATCTTAAGAAGGGGTAGTGAATAGGCTCATTTATCACGAATAAAAATGCGACCCCACCCATTAA
>CBFDEG010000063.1:0-14532 GCA_965603765.1 uncultured bacterium
CTACATAAGGAGGTGGTATTATGCCAGCCAAAACAAAACGTGCGACAATATATTTTGACCCTGACCTGCATAAAGCACTCCGGCTAAAAGCTGCTGAAACTTCCAGCTCAATAACCAAACTTGTCAATGCAGCTGTCAGAGAAGCCTTGGCAGAAGATGCAGAAGACCTGTCAGCATTTGAAACAAGAGTCAATGAACCTCTGCTCAGCTATGATGAAATGGTAAAAAGGTTAAAAAATGACGGCCACATATAAAGTCTTTTATCTTTTTCCCACCTTCAAACTTTTCTGATGTTTTTTCCAAGTTCCATCATGATCTGTCTCTCGAGGTCTTCCGGCTGAGGCAATTTGTCGGCAAGATCAGACGGCAGATGGTTGGTCAGTTCGTAACCGGCTACACCCATAGGCTGGCCGATTCCTTTCAGGGCATATTCAACTACCATCTGTCTACGGTTTTTGCATAAAATAATACCGATTGATGGATTTTCATCAGGCTCTCGGACAGACTCATTCAGCAAGTTCAAATAAAAATTCATCTTACCTGCATATTCCGGCTTAAATTTCCCGGCTTTTAATTCAATGGCCACAAGACATTTCAGTTTGCGGTGATAAAAAAGGAGATCTATAAAATATGCTTCTTCTCCGAGCTTCACCTGATATTGATTTCCAATAAAGGCAAAGCCATGGCCGAACTCCAGCAGGACATCACGGATCTGATTGATCAAGTGACGCTCAAACTCCCGCTCTACAACTGGTTTTGTTATTCCAAGAAAGTCCAAGGCGTAAACATCCTTCATTGCATTGTCTGCCTGCTCAGCAAGCGCAGAAGGCAATGTATCCTTGAAATTATTTTGCTTTGAAACAAACTTATGCCGTTTATGCGCCTGGGTCTCTATTTGATGTTGCAGAACATTGCGGCTCCACCCCATTTTAGCTGTCATACTAAGGTAATACTCTCGTTCCTGCACATCTTTAACCTTGGTCATTATACTAATATTATGTCCCCATGGAATTTCTCTAACAAGCTGTAAGAGATTTGGGCATTCACTATATTCAAGATAAATTTGCCGCATAAACCAAAGGTTCTGGGTTGAAAATCCTGTTGTTGAAGGAAATTCCCGGCGCAGGTCATGTGACAACTTTTCGACAACAGACTTACCCCAGCCAGCCTGTTTCTGGCGCAATGCTATCTCTGTGCCAATATTCCAATAAAGCTGAATAAGATCTTTATTGACAGAATGATAAGCCTGAATACGGCTTTTCTTGATTCGCTTTTTTATTGAATTCAACAACTTGCCGTAATCGACCTGAAGAGAATCTATTCTTTTCACATGTCCCCTTTTATGAAAAACCGTTAACCGCGTCGACAGTTCAAAATTATAACATTCCTGGATTTGACCGTACTACTGTCATTTGTTACAGTGCAAAACTGCAAGGAGCTTAAACTGATCACAAATTATGATCAACATTAATTCCCCAAATTTCAAAACAACGACTTTAAATTCCAAACCTCATCCTGCCACTTCTCAACCTTCCTCACCCTGCTCTCCTCATAAGTCCCAACCCTGTACGAACCATCTTCCAACGTAACCGTCACCGCACCGCTTTTATCTGTTCTGTAAATATCCGTACCGGCATTTTTATATCTTGCAAGTGTTTCTCTGTGAGGATGCCCGTAGGTGTTGTTGCCTCCGACGCTAATCACAGCTGTCTCCGGCCTGACAGCTGAGATGAAGTCAGCTGAGCTTGATGACCTTCCTCCGTGATGCGGGACCTTGATTATGCTGCTCTTAAGATGTTCACCCAGATAGACCAGATCATTTTCAGCCTCTGCCTCTATGTCCCCTGTAAAAAGAACAGATGTATTGTTGGAACTGATCTTCATAACAATTGAACCGCTGTTAAGGTTTGAAAAACCTCCGCGTGAAGAATCAGGATAGAAACCCTCATACGGATGCAGAATATTTATCTTATATTCACCGGCATCAAACACATCACCCCTTACAGGCAGTTTGTAAGGTATGTCCTTCTCCTCCACCCTGCTGAAAAACCGCCCTGACTTATAAACCGCCGGTCTGTTCGTCCAGACCTCCCCTACTCTGAAATTATCCAGGACATATGAAAGTCCGCCATAATGGTCAGGATGTGGATGGGTCAGTACAAGGTAGTCAATATGGTCTATACCCCTGGCCCAGAGAAACGGTGCAACAACCCTGCGCCCCATGTCAGGTTTATATTCCCCGCCATCGATCAGCATAACCTTTCCGTCAGGCAGTTCAACAACAGATGATTCACCCTGCCCCACATCAAGGAATGTCACACGAAGCTCATCACCGGAAAGTTTTGGTGCTATAAAATAAAAACAGAGCACCATAACAAGAGGCACGATCTTCCATAATTTCGGGGCCCTTATGAAAAAACCAAGCGCCGCATAATAAAAGATGATCATTATAAGTGATGGAGAATGCGGATGAGCATTGGTAAATGGCATATCAGAAAAGTAATTAATAAGCACCAGAGAAAAATTCGTTACAGCATCAATAAGGCCGCTTAACGGCATATGCGGCAGATCTAAAAGCAATGCGGCAAAACCGCTGAAAAACCCTAACGGCAATACCAGAAAACAGACAAGAGGGGTAATTATCAGATTCGTGACAGGTGAGATCAGGGAGAATTGTTTGAAATATATCAGGACAAGCGGTGCGGTACCGAGCATAGCGGAGAAGGTTATCAGCAAACCTGTCTTTATTTTAATTCCCACCTTAATAAGGGGGGACACAGGGGGGTCATCATAAGAAGACAAAATATCATCATCTGGTTTCTGCATGTTCTCTAACACATACCCGATAAACAACACTGCCAGAAAAGAGAGCTGGAACGAAAGTTCCAGAAGCGCCCCCGGCTGCCATAGCAAAATAATAAATGCGGCGATCGAGAGGGAATTAAGCCACTGCCCCCTTCTCCCGAGATAGAGCGCGAGCATATATATAAAGACCATGATCAGGGAGCGTACAGCAGGGGTGCCCAATCCTGACATGAACGCGTACATGAAAAGGACAGGAAGGGTAAAAACAACTGCAACCTGTGACGGGGTGATATAGAGGGTCATTCTTCTGAGCATACTCTCCGGCAGATATGTGACTGCCAGCCGTATTAGACTGAATATAATAAAGCCGAGCAGTCCGAAGTGGGTCCCGGAGATACTCAGCAAATGGGCAAGACCTGCCATACCAAAGGCATCGCGCATCTCTATGCTTATACTTCTTTTCAGCCCAGGGATTATCGCTTTATGCAGAGATGCATTTTCAGGGGTCAGACTGTTATCAATAATATGCGCAAGTTCCTGGCGTTTATGAAATATCCATGGCATTAACCCGTCAGCTCTTTTTATTATTTTCAGATGCGTCACGTATCCTGATGCCGCAATACCATGCCTTGCAGGATCATATGCATACACACCCGGATTACGCAGCACAGGCGGTTTTCTTACTCTGGCAATAACATCCACCCTGTCTCCGTAAAAAAGCTTTTCTGATATATCCCCTTCAGACAGTTCTTCTGAAACAACCATACTGATCCTGCCATTGATATCACTTCCATTAACATTGACATGGTCAAGTCTGAACCTTAACTTATCATTAGATATCTCAGGCACATCAGCAACCGTACCGTGCACAGCTACATCACCCTTCGGAAGCTCAGCATCAGGCACTGCAGCACTTCGCATAAAGCTGTACAGGAAACCGAATATGAATATGAAGACTATCTGCAATGTTCTCTTCCTGTCCCTATGCATAAAGAATATGACAAGGGCAGTCACGATTGATAAAAGGGAAATCGAGAACGGGAAATATGGGAATAGGTTAAACGCAGCGATGCCAAGAATAAAAGAAATTGTTAAATATATCATGAACCCCCGTAATACTATAACCAGTTATAAATATTAGCATATCAGGTAATAATCTGAAATATATCACTAATTTCAAATAAAGCGCTTCTTGTACACTCCGCGCCCTATCCTGTATCCTTATATATATGGCTGAAGACAACCAGTTCAAGATAATATCTGTTGCCGGTGCCCATACCAAGGCCGGGAAGACCACGTTATGTTCGATACTGCTGAAGAATCTGTCCGGATACGGGGCAATCAAATTCACAAAGAGTCCCATCTATACCTCTGTCACAGATGACCCCGAAACAATAGAGCAGAAAAATACGGACACTGCTAAGCTGTCTGCCGCAGGAGCGGAGAAAGTAGTCTGGGTACAAAGTGACAAAGAAGAGCTTGAAGAGGCCATGGACATAGCTTTAGGCAGGATGCACGGTCTCAAAGGGGTCATTATAGAGGGCAACAGTCCGGTGGATTTTTCAGACCCCCATCTGTTAATATTCATCATTGGAAAAGAGGGGCAGATAAAGCCCTCGGCTCTGGGTCTGAGCAAAAGGGCGGACATCATTGTTATCAACTCTGAGAACCCGGAAGAACCTCACTCCCTGCCGGCCAGCATGATGAACAAAAATGCGAAGATATTCCGTCTTGACCTTGAGAACGAGGCAGGCGAGATTGATGATTTCATTGAGTGTGTTATAAAAGATATAGGGCGTTAATTTAATAAAATATTGATTATTTTCAGGAGCCTGTAACTTGCAGATAGAAACAAACGTGCTTCTTTTTGAACTGGCACTCACATTTTACCTTCTGGCCACAATAGCCGGTATATTCGAGATATTCAAAGGGAACAAGTCTCCTTCAAAGGCACTGCTTTTTCTGACAATTATCGGTTTTATCTTTCATACATCCAACATTATATTAAGGTATATACAGGGCGATCATATCCCGGTCACAAATATGCACGAAGCTGCATCGTTCTTTGCATGGTGCATAGCAGTACTGTTCTTTATTCATGAATACCGCTACAAACCGGGGCTCCTAGGCTCATTCACCATACCTATTGTTTTTATTCTCATGTTATTATCCACTCTTTTCCCGAGAGAGCTTACACCGTTAAGTCCTGTACTTAAGAGCTACTGGTTCGGCGTACATGTTGCGCTGGCCTTTATGGCGGATGCTGCATTTGCGATGGCCTGCGGAATAGGCATAATGTACCTGCTGCAGGAGCGCTTTGTAAAATCAAAGAACCTGAGCGGACTTTTCATGAAGCTCCCGAGCCTCCAGACCCTGGATGATATTAATAATCACCTTATCACCCTGGGTTTCTCTTTGTTGACCTTTGCAATTATTACAGGGGTCATATGGGCAAATTCCGCATGGGGCACTTACTGGAGATGGGACCCTAAAGAGGTCTGGTCCCTGATAACATGGCTTATCTATGCGCTCATACTACACCTGAGACTGACTCTGGGATGGCGCGGAAAAAAGGCGGCGATCCTCTCGATAGCCGGCTTCATCATCGTTATCTTCACATTCTTCGGGGTCACACTTTTATTGAAAGGACGGCATGTATTTATGTAGCAGGGACATGGCTTCCCTCTTTTTCTCCGGATCCAAAAATTATAGATTATGAACATAATAGTTATCGGACTCAATCATAAAACAGCACCCATAGAAATAAGAGAGACGGTTGCCTTTGACGGACCCAAGCTCAAAGAGGCCCTCGATGCTCTCAAAAAAACTGATGCTGTAAAGGAAAACATCATACTCTCGACCTGTAACAGGGTGGAGATATATGCTGTAGCAGATGATACTGATGCGGGCATTGAGAGCATAAAGAAATTTATCGCGGACTTTCATAACGTACCGCTGGACAAGCTCGACAAATCCCTGTACATACACAAAGGCAATGAAGCCATAAGGCATATCTACAGGGTCGGGGCAAGCCTTGACTCGATGGTTGTCGGAGAACCACAAATACTCGGTCAGCTGAAAGACGCGTTTGATGCTGCACTGAAAAACAAGACAACAGGCACGGTGCTTAACAAGCTGACAAGAAAATCGGTTTCAGTGGCAAAGCGCATACGGACAGAGACAAAGATCGCAGAGAACGCTGTAAGCATCAGCTTTGCCGCTGTTGAACTGGCAAAAAAAATATTCGACGACCTCCCGTCAAAGTCCTTCATGCTGGTCGGTGCAGGTGAGATGGCGGAGCTTGCGGCAAAGCATCTTATAAATAACGGGGTCACGGATGTATATGTGACAAACCGTACAACAGCAAGGGCCCAGGAGCTTGCAAATGAGTTTCAGGGCAAGGTAATACTCTTTGACAACTTCACTCTTGAGATGCGCTATTGCGATATCGTGATATGTTCCACAGGCGCACCTGAATATATACTGCGCAAAGAACAGATGCAGAAGATAATGAAGGATAGAAAGCAGAAGCCGGTATTTATTTTTGACATATCAGTGCCGAGAAACATTGACCCTGAGATAAATGACCTGGACAATGTTTACCTTTATGATGTAGACAACCTGCAGGGAATTGTTGAAACTAATATTCAGGAAAGGGCCAATGAAGCTGAAAAGGCCGAAAAAATAGTGGATGAGGAGATAATCTCATTTGTTAACTGGAACAGGTCCCTATCCGCAACCCCGACCATTGTTGCGATCAGAGAAAAGGCTGAAGCCATCAGACAGGAAGAGATCGATAAACTCTTCTGCAAGCTCGGTCCAATGGAAGAGGAAAAGATACGGGCAATAGAAAGGCTCAGCACTGCTATTGTGAACAAACTCATACACCCGCCCACAGCTGCGCTCAAGACTGCGCATGAAGAGCGGGACGTTATGATAGACATGGCCCAAAAATTATTTGATCTGAACATAGAGGAGAATGATGGAGAAGAGAAATAAAATAATCATAGCCACGCGCGGAAGCAAACTTGCGCTCTGGCAGGCAGAATGGATCAAGTCCGAGCTTGAGCAGCGTAATCCGGACATTACAATAGAACTTAACATAATCAAGACAACCGGTGACAAGATCCTGGATGTCCCTCTTGCGCAGGTGGGTGGGAAAGGCCTCTTTGTCAAAGAAATAGAAGAGGCAATTCTTAAGGGAGAAGCTGACCTTGCGGTCCACAGCATGAAGGACGTTCCCACTGAATTACCGGACGAGCTGCATCTTTCCACTATCACCAAAAGGGAAGACCCGAGAGACGCCTTCTTAACGCAAATCAAAGATTCGAAATTCGAGTACAGCAGCATCAATGAACTGCCTCAGGATGCAAAGGTCGGCACAAGCAGCCTGAGAAGAATCTGCCAGCTTTTGAGCATAAGACCGGACCTCAATATAACAAATCTTCGCGGCAATGTTGACACCCGTATCAGAAAGCTGGACGAAGGTGAGTTCGATGCCATCATCCTCGCTACTGCAGGAGTGAAAAGGCTGGGGCATGAGGACAGGATAACAGAAAAGATACCAACCGATATCAGCCTTCCGGCAATCGGACAGGGCGCGGTCGGCATTGAATGCCGGATCGATGATGAATTCACAAACAACCTTCTAAAAGCGCTTGACCATTATGAGACATCCGTATGCGTAAGAGCGGAACGCGCGTTTCTCAAAAAACTCGAAGGCGGATGTCAGGTCCCTATCGCTGCATATGCTCAGTTAAAAAATGGTGAAATAGTTATGGAAGGCCTTGTTGGAAGCATTGACGGAAGCATCCTTCTTAAAGAGTCCCTGACCGGTAAACCTGAAGAGGCAGAAAAGCTCGGGACAACGCTCGCTGAAAAACTGCTTTCAAAGGGTGCAAAAGAGATACTTGATGAGGTATACAAAAAATAAAAACAGGGGCGTATCATAATACACCCCTGTCTAGCTGTTTTCTTAACCTTTCAAATCTAATTCCCAGTCACTGTCTTTTGATAAAACAGTATCCCGTGTTCATTTGATGCAGAGACAAAGACAGCCTCGACAGTGAAATCTTCATAATATGGGTAAGAACATAAAACTATCTGGCCTGGATTAGCAACTGAAATTGCGTTACATGCAGCCTGTTCTGCTACAGGGCCCATATATAGCCAAAGGCCATTATAGCCGTTCCAGAAAGACCTCTGGCCCATGTTTAGCCTTGATGCAGCAAATTGCGTCAGAACTCCAGCCGTGGACAGACTGAAATTATCCATGTCCGGCCCCTCAACAACAACTCCGTCACCATTTGTATCTACTTCAGTTAGCAGCCCGCCTCCTGAAGGATATTGACCCTTTTGTACCGCCCTTATCCATTTTTCAAGCTCCGGCACTGCCTCTTCAGCAGCTTTGATCGTCGCATCCATTCTCTCTCTTTCCGAATAACCAACTAAAGACTTTTGGTAAATGATATTCGGAGCAGGATCAAAATCAGTTCCCGAGATAAAAAGAGTCCTTATCATATTGTCCTGGCTCCATGAATAACATATCGTTATCTGACCATGGTTTCCCTGTGCTATTGCATCGCACATATCCTGATTAGCTGCTACTCCGCCGTCTCTCCATAAATGAAGCAATCCATCCCATGGGGACCTTGCTCCCATATTGTACCTTGCCTGAACAAATGTGAGTACGACCCCTGATGCAGAAAGAGCATTATTGCTTAGATCCGTTCCGGCAATAACAGCACCATCTCCATCTGTATCCAGTTCCGTAATATTACCCTCAAGAGTACCGGCCTTTTGTACCGCTTTGATCCAGTTCTCAAGTTCCGGGACAGTATCTTTTGCCTCATCGATCAATGCTTCTCTTCTTTCACTGTCCGAATAAGCACTGAGAGATTTTTGGTAAATGACATTTGGAGTAGGCTCAAAATCAGTTCCCGAAATAAAGAGATTCTTTATAAAATGATCCTGGCTCCACGAATAACATATCGTTATCTGACCATGGTTTCCCTGTGCTATTGCATCGCACATATCCTGATTAGCTGCTACTCCGCCGTCTCTCCATAAATGAAGCAATCCATCCCATGGGGACCTTGCTCCCATATTGTACCTTGCCTGAACAAATGTGAGTACGACCCCTGCTGCTGAAAGAGCATTATTGCTTAGATCCGTTCCGGCAATAACAGCACCGTCACCATCCGTGTCCACTTCCGTTAAATTTTCCTCAACAGTACCGACCTTCTGCACCGCTTTTATCCAGTTCTCAAGTTCCGGAACAGCCTCTTTTGCCTCATCGATCATTGCTTCTCTTCTTTCACTGTCCGAATACCCTCTTGCGGATCTCTGATAAATAATATTCCCTGCATTATCAGTGGCAGAAACAAAGATGTTCTTTATCGTGAAGTCTTCATAAGGCATATAACATAATGTTATCCTTCCGGGATGAGATACTGCCTGAGCGTTACAGATTATCTGGTTAGCAACGACGCCGGCATTAACCCATAAAGGAAGTAACTCATTCCAGGGGGATTTTTCGCCCATAATGGTCCTTGCCTGTATAAATGTGGTTACAACACCTGCTCCTGAAAGGGCATTATTGCTTAGATCCGTTCCGGCAACAACAGTTCCGTCACCGTCACTATCGACTTCGGTCATCGACCCCTGAAGCGTAAACGACTTCTGAGCAGCCTTTATCCATAGCTCAAGCTCAGGCTCTGCGATATATGCCCTGTCAGAGACAGAACGCGCGGCCTTCACAACAAAGGCCTTTGCCTCTTCACTCTCAAGACCCAACACCCTGGTCTCAATTGTCTGGACATGGACTGAATCCGCGAACCCTGTCGAGTCCTTTCCATCCAGTGTATCCGCATCCAGCCCTGACCCTGCTCCATCATTTGCGATCACAAAAGGCATGATCTCCTGAACACGTGCAATTGCAGGATCAATGAACGTTTCAAATATTACCCCGCCTGTTATGTCACTGCCCTCATGGCCATGGTCTGACCTGGACGCTGAAGCTGCTGAGCCGCTGCCTCCAAATTCAACATTAATAATGACCTCACCTGATGTCCCGCCGCCTGTCAAACCTGTTCCTGCATTGACCCCGGTAATATCGGCAATTCCAGCTCCCGTCAGCACACCATCTACTATCAGATTGCCGGTTACCCTTGCATCTCCTGAAAAATACCCTGCGTAGCTGTTTGAGCTGTATCCGAAGACACCGTAATAGTTATTCCCGAGCAGACCGTAATTGCCAGTGGTAGTATTTTCACCATAAACACCTGTACCTGTCCCGCTGATCAACCCGACCACTCCTTCACCATTAGCCAGGCCAACTACTTCAAGTCTGGCTGAAGGATTCATAGTTCCGATTCCGACATTGCCATTTTCATCAATAAGCATATCCTGAGCTAAAACCGGTAACGATGATAATAATAAAAACATTATCAGCAAAATGAACTCTCGCTTCATTAATCCCCCTTTTTAAAAATGCTTATTATGTTTTTTAAAGTAGCTGATTTAAGGATTGGTAGTACTACGAAGGGCAAGAAGCTCCCCTGAACTTCAGTTAAATATATCAGTTGAAATATTCTTGTGTCAATAAAATTATCGTTACCACAAACACCCTTGCCCTTTGCTTATCCTTTACGCTATATTATCTTATGCTGAAAATAATGCAGGGCAATAAATTCTTTACCGTGTTCCTTCTCTCTGTGATCACTATCATGATCACAATCGCTTTTGTGTTCTGGGGCATCGGCCCTAATGATGCCACAAACGTTGCAGTGGTGGCCGAGATCGAAGGAGAAACTATCAAACTGGACGAATTCTGGCGCTCTTATGATAATGAATATAAACGATTACGGGACCAGAATAAAAAACCGGAAGAAATTGATGAGAAGCAGCTTAAAGACAGGGTGCTTGCCTCACTGGTTGATAGAACAGTGCTTTTGATCGCGGCAGATAAAGCCGACATAACAGTCACAGAAAAGGACCTCCAGCAGGCGATCATCAGCATGCCTTACTTTCAAAAAGACGGTGTCTTCAATGAAGCTGTATATAAACGCGCGCTTAATTTAAACCGCATCACCCCTCAAATATTTGAAAAAAGCGTAAAACAGGATATGACCATAAGCAGGATAACACGAATGGTTGCAGAGACCGCATCACTTTCTCCTGAAGAACAGAAAATAATTGATTCAATGACAGGCGGGAACAAGGACCAGCTTACCGGAATATTTCTTTCCAACAAAAGCAATCAGGCTGTACAGGCTTACATTGAAAGCATCAAGCGTCAATTAAAGATAAGCATAAAAAGAGATATTATCTCTTAACTTTTCTTTCAGGAAGCACGTTCTGCGTTGTATTTGACCGCCTCTTTTATTTTACCGAGAACATCTTCTATTTCAAAAGGCTTGGTAATACATTTATAAGCACCCTCAGTTATTACATCTTCAAAAAAAGGATCTGAAAGGTGTGCTGACATCACAAATACAGGTACACCTGAAGCAATTGTCCTTATCTTACTGACTATATCAAAATCCTTAACATCAGGAAGGTTCAGGTCTGTAAGAACAACATCATAACTATTCTCATTCAATTTCTGTAAAGCATCACTTCCGGTATAAGCACAGCTGACATGATATCCATCATCTTTTTCAAAACTATGTTTTAAAGACCAGCAGATAAGCTCTTCATCATCCACTATCAGGATTTCAATTTTTCTACTTATGTCCATTTTGACCCTTGCCTGTAACCGCTAAGTTATCTTTTTTGATTTTCAAACAGTCGCCATTAAGTGTAAAATTTAATTACACCCAATCACGGCCTGCTGATATATTAATTATAAAAGCAAAAATGATGCCTGAAAAAAACTACGATATTAAACGACTACCCTGAATTATCCCATTTATTTAGAGTGATTTTACCTCTAACTGAGTGATTTCGCTCACAATCTCATGGCAATTATCCTTACATAAATTTTACATTTAAAAAGCTCTTGTAAAAGATAGTTACCAACGGTAAAATATTGTATGAAAAAAGTTGCACTTATAGTATTTCTAATTGTTTTTCAAAGCATCATATTATTTGCAGAGGAAAGCAAAAAAACGCCTGAAGCTGTACCTGAAGACATTGATATTCACTATACAGGACAATACTGCGATGAGTGTCATGAAAAAACACCTTCAATCGGTGGCGATACAAACCTGAAACATAACGGCGATTTCTCAAAGTTGTGCAGATGCCACGGATACTCTCCCGGGACATATATACACCCGGTTGACATAGTACCTTCAAAAGAAAAAACATCCAAGATACCCAAAGCATTTCCACTACAAAATGGGAAAATTTCCTGCACAACATGTCATGATATTTATTTACAATGTCAGAACAGGCCTAAATATAAAATTCTAAATAAAAGATTCTTGCGTGGCGCACCCTATGCAAGCCGCACAACTCTCTGTTTTAATTGCCATGATGAAAGAAAATTCACAATGCTTGACCCCCATAACCAGTTAACGAAAGAAGGGGAGATCGTCATTGAAAAATGTCTTTACTGCCATGTTGAAAAGCCTGATGAGCAAAATGCAACATTCAAACAGGTCAAACTCATTGGGAAACTGGAGGTCCTCTGTTTCAGATGCCATTTCAAACAGAGTAAATTTCATCCAATCAATGCAAATCATTTACGGAAGCCTACACCCGGTATTCTTGCAATGATGAAAGAATCCGAAAAGAAATATGGGATCATCCTGCCGCTTGATAATGGAATTGTAACGTGTCCTACCTGCCATAATCCTCATGAAAGAGGTGTTATACCCGGAGGAAAAGCGGGAGCACAAGGAGCCAGCGAAAAGTACAGACTCCGGCTTGCAGGCAAAGGTCTTCAGATCTGTGTTGCCTGTCATAAAGACAAGTTCGATCAGTTTCCTTAATATTCCGTCAGTTTCAAGCCAGCTATTTGGAAGGTTTCTTTTTTACAACAAGGTTCGTATGACAGCTGAGACAGCTTATTATATTCCCGTTGGCTTCATTGAACATTTTCTGATATTCTGCGGGTTTTATCCTCTTCATCTTTTCCATATGTTCCTGCATGCGTACACGTGCCTTGCTGGTATCAGCAACGACTATACTTGATATACTGCCTGCAGCAAACAGAATTACTGCTAGTAATATCCCAATTTTTTTCATCATAAACTTAACCTCTTTTTATACCTTAAAATAATTTCTCTCCATAACTGTATGCAGGCAGGCTATAATCTGGGACTGCAGGGATAGTACTGTTACCATGATAATGGCACAAAAGACAGTTGCGGAAATCACTTGCTTCCGGCTCATGACAATAACTGCATTTATTGTAATCTCCCGGCCACAATGCATTCCATACAATGTGATGTGCATTTACAATAGAAGAACCATCATGACAATTCTCACAAAGTGACTTCCAGTCTTTTGTATTGTCAGGAGTTGTTAAAATAGTAACTGACGTTGTTGATGAACCGCCGTTCACCCCTTCCCTGATCAGAAACTTATTAGATGACCCATGAGGTTCATGACAATCGGTACATGCCAACACATAGGTCCCCAGCGATGATTCCTGATAAGGGCCCACAACATCGGTAATCGGATATGTACCATCCCCGTCATCAACAGCAGCGGCGCCTCCATGTTTATCAATGCTCCAGTTAAATTTATACAGGTTCCTGCTGAGTGTGGTGCTGTATATATCATTTGTAATATTATGACAGTCCGTGCAAAAGGTCACGTAATCTGTCAGGTTAGATCCGTAAAGCGTGCTTGATCCATCGGGCTCATAAAAACTTGAACTATACCTGTAAGGCGGCTGATATCCTGTACCTGTATAATCAATCATCTTTTCACCGGATTCATCACCCCACAATCCCCAGGCATTATTATCAGTGCTGTGCAGATGTGGCAATGAAACAGGCCATCCCCTAGTGCCTGATGATTTAGCACTGTTGGGAGCGCCTATCGGGTCACCCTGGGCTGCATGCGGATTATGACAGGCATTGCATGGATTTGAATTAGAGGTATAACCCCACGGTTTTCCGACAATAAAGGTCCTGATGTCCTCAAGGTTATGCGAAGTACCCGGTGAACTAAAAGAAAATGCCTCTTTAATATCATCAAGAGAATCCGGCCAGTTTCCAGCACGGTAGCTGTAACTGCGGTTGGTTATATAGCCGCCTGTCTGATAGGATCCAGCCCCTTTATGGCAGTCAAGGCAGAAATTATCGGTTTGAGAGGTAAACATAGTATTAAAAAGAAGGTAGTTATCAGGCCCTCCTGTTGGAGCAGGCTCAGCCCCGCCTATTTTTGCGTGCTGTTCATGACAATGCGTACAATGCCCCTGCGGATAATCAGTTGGAAAACCAACAGCACTTCTTTTAACACCATTTACAGAGTTGCCGTGAGCTGAACTCAGAAATTTTCCCGCATAAAGTGACTTCGCACAAAAAATTATCGACAGGCTGACTATCATCAATAAAATAACTGATGTATATTTTCCAGATCCAGTTTTTTTCATCATATCTTTTATCATACCGTTCCTTATCTAATTCTTCGAAGTATGACATACATTACAGCCTGACAAGGCTGTAGAGAGCGTTGAGCTCTTTATGTTCCATCTCAGCATTTTTGGATAATCAGTAGCATGTGCAGCATGACATGACAGGCACATAATAACATCAGTCCCGGGAGTAG
>CBFDEG010000064.1:0-14489 GCA_965603765.1 uncultured bacterium
CCGTTAACGGAGATCTGTGGCCCATTAACTATGAAGCCAACCGACGTCATATGTTATCATTCGATGCCATTGTCCTGAAGAAAGCGGATCATTTCTTAATGATGGCTCGTCCCATTGATTTTAACAAGGCCCTGGAAAAGGCTATCCTCATGCTAACAGAAAAATGATTCAGTGGGGTCAGAAATTGTATTCGGAGAGCATAAGTCTCATGGAAGCGGATGCTACGAACCGCTTGATTTGGCTTTATACCGATTCGTCTTATCACACTTGGAACAACTGAGATCAAAAACTCCCGGCTCGACTTCCTCCACGGTGCGAGCTTCCACCATACAGGCATGATCGCATGATTTACACTTGAATATGATGATCCCTTTACTGCATGACGGGCAAGTAGCACATATGATCCCTTTAGATAATTCTGTTGTTATGTGAGGGTTGATCTTCTGAATATGACCGCATGAGCATTTATATAATTCTTCTTCTGACATTTTCATTCTTCTCGCTTTTCTTGAATTAAGATATACTCACTTGTTTATCATGTTTATATGAATTGGGCAATGGGTGGGGGTCGTATCTTTAGTTGTGAGAAATACTGAGATTGAATAGAATAATACATGAGAATGACAAATAACTCTTTTTCAGAAAAAACTTTTTTATTAAAGGGCGTATTGAAAACTATCACAGTTAAAGATACGACCCCACTGATATATTGTTATGAATAATTAAGGTAAGATATATCTTATTAGCCATATAATTGTCCCTCAAAGAATACGGGGAAGGAGAGTATTCAAACGCATCTCCGGGAGGAGTCTTATGAGACACTTTCTAAGATCAATAATTTTAATGATCTCATTGACGGCCTTTGCTTATCTGGTAACGCCTTCCGTTACATTTGCAAGGGAACCTTTGACATTTGCCGTTCATCCCTATCTGCCTACCATTGAAGTAGTTGAGAGATTCATGCCTCTTGTAAACTATCTCAGCAGGGAAACCGGTTATTCGATCGAGATACACGTATCCAACAACTATCAGGAGCATATTCAGAAATTAGGACGGGATGAGTTTGATTTTGCTTATGTTGGGCCGGCCCCCTATGTAACAATGGTAAGACAGTTCGGGCGGAAACCTCTTTTATCACGCATGGAGGTCAATGGCAGTCCAACTTTCCACGGTTATATTATTGTCAGGAAGGACAGCAGCATCAGAACAATTGCGAATCTGGCAGGGAAAAATTTCGCTTTTGTCGACACTAACTCTACCATGGGCCATAAAGTGCCGCGATACATGATGTGGAAGGAAGGGGTGGATGTAAAGGATCTGTCGGGATATACATTTATGGGGACCCATCCCAATGTAGCGCTCGGTGTTCTTGCCGGGGATTTTGATGCCGGTGCTGTAAAAGAGGAGGTCTTTCATGAATATGAAAAACGCGGTTTAAGAGGGCTGAAAAAGACACCTGAGCTATCGGAACACATTTTTGTAACAAGCACAAAAATGCCGGACGCAGAGGTGCAGGCATTGCGGAAAGCAATGTATAAACTAAAAGAAAGTGAGACCGGCAGGAATGCTATTACCGTCATCAAGTCTTCCGCAACCGGACTGGTTCCGGTGCAGGATACAGATTATGACGACCTGCGAGACATAATGGACGCGCTGGAAAAGATCGGGGTCAAATAGTGAGCGAAAATTCCGGTTATAAATACAGTTACGCACTCCTGTGGTTCATTGGTTTACTTCTCATATTTCTGATCATAGCGGATGTATTAATAGTTTCCAACCAGAGGAAGGAGCTGTTAGAGCGTGCGGATAAGTACTTTGCCGATGAGTTGAATGGAATTGGCACGGCTGTAAAGGAACCGCTGCTCAGGCACCAATATGGTGAGGTTGAGCAGTTTATCCTTCTCTGGGGGAAAGAGCACAATGAGATTATTGAGATCACAGCCGTTATGCCCAACGGCTTTGAACTTGTACAGTATAGGTCCACCACCCCGCCGGTTCACCCCATATTTCATGAAAAACAGGTCAAATATGCCGGAATGGACCTTGTCAACCTGCAAATAGTACATGATTTTTCAGAAGAAGAAAAGATAATAGCCGGTCTCCAGACACAGCTTATCTCAGGCTCTGTTTTAATGATAATTATTTTCGGCGCGGTGTTATGGGTCACATTTCAAAGAACCGCGGTTAAACCGTTAGAACAAGAGATAGCCGCACGTGTGAGGACAGAGGAAATGCTGAAGGAAGCCAAGGACCAGCTCGAAACCAGGGTCCTGGAGCGGACGGAAGAGCTAAGAAATGCAAACAGAACACTGCAAATAGAAGTTGACGAGCGCAAAAAGACCGAGGCAGAGCTTCAAGGGTCACATGAAAGGCTCATAACCGTATTAGACAGTCTTAGCGCCATAGTATATGTTTCGGACATGAGTACATATGAGCTCCTGTTCATCAACAAATATACGCAAAATATTTTCGGCGACATCACAGGAAAGAACTGCTGGAAGACCCTTCAGTCAGGCCAGACACAGCCTTGCAGCTTCTGCTCTAATGACAAGTTGCTCACGTCCGACGGCCAACCGGCCGGTGTCTACAATTGGGAATTCAAAAACACGGTAAACAACAGATGGTATTATATGCAGGACAGGGCGATCCCCTGGAAAGACGGGAACATAGTACGCATGGAGATAGCCACTGATATCACCGACCGCAAGACTGCCGAAGAAAAGACACTTGCGTCTCTCCATGAGAAAGAGGTGCTTTTGAGAGAGGTGCATCACAGGACAAAGAACAATATGCAAGTCATCAGCAGCCTGCTCAACATGCAGTCAAGCCAGGTCACGGATCCTGTATTTCATGAAATGCTCCTCGAGAGCCAGCAAAGGATCAGATCAATGTCCATTGCCCATGAAAAACTGTATCAGTCAGAAGACCTTGCGCATATTAATTTGAATGAATATGTAGAAAGCATTGCGTACAGCCTTATCGAGACCTACGGCATCCCTCTCCAGAGAGTTGATCTGATCACAGATATAACAGATGTCACGCTTGATATTGAATATGCCGTTCCGTGCGGGCTGATCATAAATGAGCTCATCTCAAACTCACTCAAGCATGCCTTCCCTCAGGACAGAAAAGGTAAAATAAAGGTAACCATGAAACGATACGTGGAGAACGGGAACACCGTATATAATCTCATTATCAGCGATAACGGTATCGGGATACCTGAGGGTCTGGATATAAGAAAAGCAGAGACACTCGGCCTCCAACTCGTGACCCTATTAGTGGAAAATCAGCTTCATGGAAATATGGAACTGAAAAGGAATGAAGGTACGGAATTCCATATCAGGTTCAGTGAAGTAAAGTATACGAAAAGACTCTAACCACCCTGTTTTAAGCGAATGGGTGGTGTCGCGTCTACGCATTCCAGTTATATTTCTGTAGAGCGTAGACGCGACACCACAGACTCAGACCTTAGCCGAACACTTTGATGATTTGAAGAGGTGGATATGAAGAAAGTCTGTATCGTTGGAGCATCCGGGAAACTTGGACGGTACATGGTTCAACATTCACTTGACCGGGGCTACGAAGTGGTTGGCGTTTGTCGGGAACGCAGCGTAGGCAAACTCGACACGTTCAAAGGACGCATCACGATTATTCCGGGTGCGACGAATAACCGGGAGGTAATCAAAAAGGCTGTCGAAGATTGTGATGGTGTACTCACTGTGCTAGTACCTTGGGGCATTCAACAGTATTCATCAGGGACTGCCCAGGCTGTTCTCGACTACGCCCGTCCAGGCGCCCGTCTCATATTCTCCTGCGGCTGGCATATTACACTGGATGGTAAGGACGTTTATTCATGGTCTTTCAAAGCATTATTGAAAGTTTTTGGTGGGCTTGCAAGGCTTACACGATTTGCAGAAATCGATGATCAAGTCGAAGCGTGTCAACGAATTTTTGCCAGCGATACTAAATGGACGGTTGTTCGTGGGAGTGATATAGAAGAAGGTGAGAGTCAGGGGCTACCAGTGTGGAGCAGACATGTTGGCGACCCAGTTCTCAAGAGTAACCTCACTCGTCGTATCGACTTTGCCCTGTTCATTGTGGCAGCCCTCGAGAACGATGAACTCATCCACGAGGCTCCGGCGATTGTTGGCTGTCAAACACCCTCTGCACTGGCTCATAGAGGATTGCCCTAACAAGGCTAATTCAACCGACGCAAAAAACCGCGCGGCTGATTAACGTCGTCATATATTATAAGATTCGTGATAACATTATAGACATGCGTCAATTAATTGAGAATATCAAGCAAAAAGCAAGGACTGACAGGAAGGTAATCGTATTCCCGGAAAGAACGGATTACAGGATCCTGAAGGGATGCCGTGCTGCTGTAGAGCAGGGAATTGCTTCACCGGTTCTTATCGGTGAAAAACTCGGGATCGAAGCAGAGGCTGACAAGCTGGGTGTATCCCTTGACGGAATGCAGATAGTATCTTCATCATCCGATCCTTATCTTGACATATACATAGAAGAGCTTGTGCGTCTTCGGGAGCACAGGGGGATGACAAGAACAAAGGCGGAAATGCTCCTTTCATCATCTCCGATGTATTTTGGCACGATGATGGTACAGACAGGATACGCTGACGGGCTTATCGGGGGAGCGACAACGACAACAGCGGACACACTGAGACCCGCGCTTCAGATCATAAAGACACACGAGAAGTTTCATAAGGTGTCAGGTCTGTTCCTGATGAATATAAAGGGAAGACTCCTGTTTCTGGCTGACTGCGCAGTCAACATTGAGCCAAGCTCGCATGTGCTGTCAGACATTGCCATTGACACAAAAGAGACCGTCAGGAAATTCGGGATCGAACCCAGGGTCGCCATGATCTCATTCTCAACGAACGGGAGCGCTGATCATCCGAGCGTTCAACTGGTAAGGGAAGCAACGGCAATGGTCAGGGACAAAGACCCTGAGCTTATTGTTGACGGTGAGATGCAGGTCGACGCCGCACTTGATCCCGAAACATGCCAAAGAAAATACCCCGGCTCAAAGATCAGGGGAGACGCTAATGTTTTGATCTTTCCCGGTGTTGCAGCCGGTAATATTGGATACAAACTGCTGCGAACAGCAGGCGCCGACGCTGTGGGTCCCATCCTGCAGGGTCTGAAAAAGCCTGTGAATGATCTCAGCCGTGGATGCAATACACAGGATGTCATCGATGTCTGCGCCATAACCGTCCTGCAGGCGCAGAACGTCAACTCGGACGGAAACTATCTGTAGCGGTTGTGCCGCCAATCCGTATTTGAATTGTTCACCGCTTTTTTTGATCTCACGTTCCAATCCCTATAATGTCCTTATACACAGATGGCTGGCCTCCTTGACAGGACAATAGTTATTTAATATCCTAACTACTTGTCGATGTTATCTTTAGCTGATTATTGTTAATAAATTATAGGCGGATTCATTAACCTGAACAAAGGCAAATGTTTAGTACATTAAATAAATGAAATATATTACAGCTCAATAACTTTCTGGATGCAGCGCTTTCAGACCTTGGGAATGCCCCATCATCAGGAACGATAAATTTCCTGAGACGCCTTGACAAAGGAGGATATTCGGTATGAAGAGAATGCTTGTTTTAACTGTAATTTCCATGATCCTGCTCGCTGCAGGCGGCAGTGTTAATGCATTGTGCGTCACTGTTCCCGAAGCGAATCTCAGGAGTGGGGCGGGCATTTCATATGAAAAGTCCTGGGGGGTATTCAAGTATATGCCTTTCAGGAAACTCTCATATAAAAGCAACTGGTACAAGGTCCGGGATGTTGACGGCGACGATCACTGGATCCACAGAAAACTTGTAACAGACAAGTATGACTGTGCGGTGGTAAAGGTGGACACTGCCAATATCAGGAAAGGCCCGGGCACAAATTATCAGAAAAAATATTTAACCCCCGTTATCAAGTATGACTCCTTCAAGGTCCTAAAGAGAAAGGGCCAATGGGTAAAGGTGATGGATGAGTTCGGAGATAACGGGTGGATCTTCAGGAAGCTGCTCTGGATATACTGAGAGTCGCGAACGCTATTTTTACAGACGAAGTCCCCTGATCATAGAAAATGAGCATGGTACAATTTAATCTATGAATAAAAGTCAGATATACGACAGCATTATTAAAAATATGCCGGTCGGTTTTTCAATGGTTGACCGTGAGGGGAAAATCCTGGAATTTAACCACGCCGCAGAAATGATAACCGGATACGCCAGGAACGAAGTGATCGGAAAGTCCCATGTCGAGATACTCCACGGTTCTCCTGAATCTGATTACTGTCCTCTTTTTAAACGAGTCCTGAATAAGAGAAGAAAGACCATATCCGCAGAGACGGTCATTAAAAAAAAAGACGGTGAATACATAACCTCTGCTGTCACTGCTTTTCCTGTTTATAATGAGCAAGGTGAGCTTGCCGGGGGGATTGAATTATTTCAGGATATTACCGTGCAAAAAAGGATAGAAAGGGAGCGTCGGAACTTTCTGTCCATGTTTGTTCATGATATGAAAAATCCTGTGCTCGCGTCAAAGGGATTTTTGTCCCGCATCCTTTCTTCCAGGGCAGGTCCGCTTACAAAAAAACAGAGAGAATATTCAGAGATCATCAGTGAGAGCCTGAATAAGCTTGAAATGCTGATCAAGGATTTTCTGGAATTCGCCAAGTTTGAATCAAAGAAATACAGGCCCAAATTCAAACCGCTGCATCTCGAAAATATTGTTCATGAAAATATAGGCATGCTGAAAGTGGAAGCGGAAAAAAAGAACATACAGATTGAATTTAAAAATGAAAAGGACCTCCCGCAGGTGCGGGCTGATGAAATGATGATCAACAGAGTTATAGCTAATCTGCTGAGTAATGCCCTCAAGTACACGGAGCCCGGGAAACGTATTATATTGAGAGGCATTGAAAAAGAAAACAGTCTGCTTTTTCAGGTGATCAATCCCGGAGTCAGTATTCCAAAAGAGCATTTGCCCTATATATTCGATGCATTTCACAGGGTAACGGAAGATGCTCAGGGTTCGGGTCTCGGTCTTGCCATATCCGAAAAAATAATAGATCTTCATAAAGGCAGGATCTGGGCTGAGATCTCACCAGAAAAAGAGACAGTTTTCGGCTTTATCCTTCCCAAGGCCTGATGTGACAGGGCAGGAGTGTGCTCACTCCTGGTTAATAAGGCAGGTTCATTAGAGCAGGGACATATGTCAAATAACAGAGGCAGTCTGTAACAGGAGCGGTCTTGTTCTATGCTTCTTCAAGGTCTATTTTTAGCGACAGGAACTTCATCAGGTCCTTCAGGGATATGATCCCGACCAGTTTCCGCCCCTGTACAACAATGAGACGGCTTGAACCTGTTCTGTTCATGCTGGACAGTGCCGTCAATGCGTCAGCATCGGGTTCGATGGTATTTTCAGAGGAACATACCTGCGCGATATCGGCGACCGTCTTACGCGCCCATTCTTCTCTTGGGACCGCCTTGACCTCCCGGGTGGTAACGCAGCCGATCAGGTCACCGCCTGTTATCACAGGAAACATCTTGAAGTGGTATTTATAAATAAAATCTTCTACCAGTTCGTTGACCGAAATATCTGCCGGCACCGTAACGGGGTCTTTTATCATGAAACGTCTGACCTGTGTACCGGTTAATGTCTGCTTCATGATCAGCTGCTGATAAGACATCCTTGTGGCGTTTTGAAGGAACATTCCGATCAGGGCCCACCACATGCCTCCGATGATATTGCCCCGCAGGATATTGAGGAGGCCAAGAAAAATAAAACCGTATGCGAATCCCTCTCCGATCCTCGATGAAATACGCGTTGCCGTGCGGATGTCCTTCTTCACGTTCCAGATAATGGAGCGCAGTATCCGTCCGCCGTCAAGAGGAAAGGCAGGCAGAAGATTGAACACGGCGAGCACCACGTTGATAAATGCAAGATATTCGATAACTCCGCTGACCGGTACGGGCACTGTGTCCAGAGTTGTCCTGTAGGTCCCGTAAATAACAAGAGCGATAAGAATACTTGAGAGGGGCCCGACAGCAGCCATCATGAATTCAGCCTTTGCGTTGGGAGGTTCGTCGCTCATTTCAGCCACGCCCCCGAAGATAAAAAGGGTGATCCCCTTCATGGGTATGCCGTATTTCCTTGCGACAAGAGAATGACTGAATTCATGAATGATAATAGAGAGGAAAAGGCCTAGTGCGCCTGCAACGCCCATCCAGACGTACGTGCTGTCCGGCAGGTTCTTATAGAGATAGGGGAAGTAGCCTGTGGAGAGAGACCACACAATGAGTGTGGCGATAATGATCCAGCTCCAGTCGATACTGACCTGAAAATCAAACAGTTTGAAAATCTTTACGCGTCTTCCGAACATAATTTCCCTGTGCTGTCGAATGAGGGTTAAAGGCGGCCCCCGTTATGAACCGTTGCATCATCATATGATACTACAGGCACCGCTGGTTATGTACGATCCGATCCCTTGTTAGCATTCTATCGTAGTAATGCGGAATGTCAACGGCCTGTGACTGCCGCGATGACTTTGGTGTATGGGCCTCGCAGGCATATCTTGAAATCCCCCCTTCATGTTCTTATAGAGTTGCAGGAAGATAATGTTATCTGCTCTTATGAAAGCCTATTCAGTTGACCGGTCTTTCATGCTGACATTCAGTGGAGAGGCCTGACCCTGTTTGTTCTGTCCCATGTACATTGTGATATGCGGGAAGGGGATCTCGATATTCAGTTCATCAAACTTCTTTTTCATCCTGCGGTTGAATTCACGCCCGATGCGCCATTGCTTTATGGGAGGTGTTTTTGTGCGTGCCTTGATAATGATGGCTGAATCAGCAAACTGATCGAGTCCAAGGATCTCGATGGGCTCCAGTATGTCATTTTTAAAATCCGGATCATTGCGAAGCTCTTCGTCAATTTGCTTTATCACTTTGATCACCTCATCAACATCTTCACGGTACGCGACCCCAATATCAAATACATAGCGTGAGTATTCCTTGGTCATATTAGTAACGATATCTATTTTTCCGTTACGCACAAAGTGGACATTTCCTGACAGGTCTCTCAGTGTCGTCATCCGGAGATTCACTTTTTCCACAAGTCCACCTTTGCCGGCTATCTGCACAACATCGTTAACACGGATCTGGTCTTCAAGTAGTATGAAAAAACCGCTAATTACATCCGAAACCAGGTTCTGCGCTCCAAAGCCTACAGCAATACCGATGACACCGGCGGCCGCCAGGATCGGGGCGATCTCTATTCCCAGTTCCTTTAGAATCATCATGGACGCGATAACCAGGATCAATACTTTCGATACGTGTCCTATCACCTCTCCCAGGGTTTCAGCCCTTTTCTGCACCTCGATATCCTTCTGTTTCTCAGTGAAAAAGGCGACAAGACGTATTGCAAAGATACGTGACAGTTTTAACGCGATAAGCGTGATCACAACGGTAATGAATATATGTATACCGCTTGATAACAGCCACTCCCAGAATATCTTGACAATTAAATTTATGTCCATGTCGTTTTTACGGATTTATTTGTACTTCTGATCATTAACGACAAACCGGGCAATATGAGGGTCCCGGACCTTTTATCGCGGTGATTTTATAAATAAAATTATATCATGAAAATTTTACAGTGCCCAGTCCTTTTGAAGCAGAAATGGGTATCTTGTATCGATGCTTACCAGTCATGCCCTGAGCAATAAAAAAATAATTGTCAACTGCCATTTCACCTGATATGATTGCCTATATAAGAATGGTCCGGCCCCCGGGAAGGACATGAATGATCTGTATTGATGAAGGGAGAAATGCTATGAAGATCCTTAAAGAAGTGAAATATAATGTTACCCGGTTTACCGAGCATGATATCTATCTGTTCAGGGAAGGCAGCCACTACAGGCTGTATGAAAAACTGGGCTCTCACCTCATGGAATCCAAGGGAAAGCAGGGGGTCTATTTCGCGCTCTGGGCCCCGAATGCGTACAGCGTATCTGTTATCGGGGATTTTAATTCATGGGAAAGGAACTCGCACTTTTTAAAACCGAGGGACGACAGTTCCGGTATCTGGGAAGGGTTCATTCCGGAACTGGGCAAGGGCACTTTATATAAATACTATATCAGGTCGAACTATAACGGGTATGCAGTAGAAAAAGGGGACCCCTTTGCATTTTACTGGGAATGTCCTCCAAAGACCGCCTCGGTGGTATGGGACACTGACTTTAAATGGAATGACAGTGAATGGATGAAGAACAGGCATGCGCATAATTCACTTGATGCCCCTTATTCCATATATGAGATACATTTCGGTTCGTGGCGGCGTGTGCCTGAAGAAGGCAACAGGAGTCTGACATACAGGGAAGCTGCCGGGTACCTTGTTGACCATTTGAAGGAAACCGGATTCACACACATAGAGCTCCTGCCTCTCGTGGAGCATCCTTTTTACGGTTCGTGGGGATACCAGACTGTGGGATACTTTGCACCGACAAGCAGGTATGGCACTCCCCAGGACCTGATGTATCTGATCGACCTGCTGCACCAGAACGGCATAGGGGTGATCATGGACTGGGTCCCCTCCCATTTTCCGGGGGATGAGTACGGACTGGCATACTTTGACGGCACCCACCTGTATGAACATTCCGATGACCGCAAGGGATTCCATCCTGAGTGGACGAGCTATATCTTTAATTACGGCCGCAACGAGGTCAAGAACTTTTTGATCAGCAGCGCGCTTTTCTGGCTCGATAAATATAAGCTTGACGGCCTGCGCGTGGATGCGGTCGCGTCCATGCTTTATCTCGATTACGCAAGGGGGGACAGCGAGTGGCTTCCCAATGAGTACGGGGGTAAGGAGAATATTGACGCGATAGATTTTCTAAGAAGACTCAATGAAGCGGTGTACAGGGACTATCCTGACGTGCAGACGATCGCGGAAGAATCCACGGCATGGCCCATGGTGTCGAGACCGGCCTATGCCGGAGGGCTTGGCTTCGGCATGAAATGGAACATGGGCTGGATGCACGATACATTGGAGTATTTTTCACAGGACCCGGTGTTCCGCAAGTATCATCATAACCAGCTTACGTTCAGTATCTGGTATTCCTTTACGGAAAACTTCCTCCTGCCGCTATCCCATGATGAAGTGGTCCACGGAAAGGGCGCCCTTATAGGCAAGATGCCCGGAGATGAGTGGCAGCGGTACGCGAACCTGAGGCTTCTTTACGGATACATGTTCGGACACCCCGGGAAAAAGCTTATGTTCATGGGTGCTGAATTCGGCCAGTGGAGGGAATGGGTACATGAAGAAAGCCTTGAGTGGCATGTAAAGGACCTCGGGACGCACAGGGGATTAAAGTCATGGTTGTCTGAATTGAACAGGCTCTACAGAAATGAACCTGTAATGCATGAGCTGGATTTCAGCAATGACGGTTTTGAGTGGATCGACTGCAATGACTATGAGGACAGCACTATCAGCTTTATCAGAAAAGGCAGAAGCACACAGGATATTATCCTTGTGGTCTGCAACCTGACGCCTGTGCCGAGGGATAATTACAGGATGGGTGTGCCCAGGGGCGGATACTGGCAGGAGATACTCAACAGTGACTCCGAGATCTACGGAGGCAGTAACATGGGCAATGCAGGAGGAGCTGATGCGGAGTTTATTCCCTCGCACGGAAGGGAGCATTCGCTTTTGCTGACACTACCCCCGCTTGGAGCGCTGTTCTTTAAGAACAGGGTCTGAACCGCAAGGGCAAAGCAGATAATCATACATCCTGAAAACATGACATACGGAGATGAAATATGAGCGGGAAGTACATTTGCATACATGGACACTTTTACCAGCCTCCAAGGGAGAACGCATGGCTTGAGGAGGTCGAGCTTCAGGACTCCGCATATCCCTATCATGACTGGAACGAGCGTATCACCGCGGAATGCTATGCCCCGAACACTGCATCGCGGATGCTGGATGAGGACAAAAGAATAATAGACATAGTGAACAACTATGCACGAATAAGCTTTAATTTCGGGCCCACGCTTTTGTCATGGATGGAGAGGAACCGGCCTGAGACATATAACGCCATTCTTGAGGCTGACAGACTGAGCCTGAAGAACTTCTCAGGACACGGCTCTGCAATTGCCCAGTCATACAGCCACATGATCATGCCCCTGGCAAACAGCAGAGACAGACATACTCAGGTGATATGGGGGATAAAAGATTTTGAGGCGAGGTTCAAAAGGATGCCGGAAGGGATGTGGCTTCCGGAGACCGCGGTGGATGTTCCGACCCTTGAGACGCTGGCAGGACACGGCATGATATTCACCGTTCTTGCGCCGAGCCAGGCAAGCAAGATCAGAATGCTGGGACGGGGTTTGAAATGGCAAAATGTTGACTCCGGGAAAATTGACCCGACAATGCCCTATCTCTGCCGTCTGCCTTCCGGGAAGTCCATTACGCTCTTTTTTTATGACGGGCCGATATCTCAGGATGTGGCCTTCAGAGGACTCCTGGGAAGCGGGGAAGGATTTGCAAAAAGGCTTGTGAACGCCTTTTCCGCGGAGAGAAAACATCCTCAGCTTGTACACATTGCAACGGACGGCGAAACATACGGTCATCATCACCGGGGGGGTGATATGGCGCTTACGTACTGCCTTAATTACATAGAATTGAAAAAACTGGCAACCCTGACCAATTACGGTGAATACCTTGAGAAGCATCCCCCGAACCATGAGGTCGTCATATTTGAAAATTCCTCATGGAGCTGTGTGCATGGTATTGAACGGTGGAGAGATAACTGCGGATGTCAGTCAGGGATGCATTCAGGGTGGGTGCAGGAGTGGAGAAAACCGCTTCGGGAGGGCCTTGATGAACTCCGGTTCTCCGGGATCGGGATATACGAGGAAGGTATGAAGAAATACTTCCGTGATCCATGGAAGGCCAGGGATGCGTATATCTCTGTGATCCTTGACAGGTCGGAAGGCAATATCGAGAAGTTCCTTCGTGAACATGCAGTGAACAAACTTTCCCCTGAAGAGAGAATGACCGCATTAAAGTATCTGGAGATGCAGAGAAACGCAATGCTTATGTATACAAGCTGCGGCTGGTTCTTTGACGAGATATCAGGGATCGAGACTGTGCAGATCATGCAGTATGCTTCGATGGTCATCCAGCTTGCGCAGGAATTACAGGGACAGGACCTGGAACCTGATTTTCTTTCTGCCCTCGAACTTGCCCCGAGCAATGTGCACGAAAACGGTGCAAGATCTTATGAACTGTTCGTAAGGCCTGCGAAGGTCAATCTGATCCGTGCGGCCGCCCATTACAGTATCGCTTCGATCTTCCAGGAGTATCCGGAACAGGTCGATATTTACTGTTATACCGTAACAATCCGGGATATTAACATTAAAGAGAGGGAGAAAGAGAAGCTCGTTATTGGAAAGGCCGGCATAATATCCAATGTTACCATGGAAGAGATAATGTTCATGTTTTCTGTCCTTTACCTTGGATATCAGAAGGTCACCGCAGGGGTAAAGGCGTTCCCCGGCGATGCTCAATATTTAAAACTTCAGCAGGAAGCAGGAGACTTTTTTGCCAAAGGCGAGATCAAAGGCACGGACGATCTTATACAGAGGGTCTTTAGCGGGAACATATTTTCACTTTCCCATCTGTTTCTTGATGAACAGAGAAAGATCGTCAGTCAGATCATGCAGCTGACATATGAGGGTATTTATTCGTCATGTAGGCAGATATATGACAACTACTACGATATCATGGATTTTTTCAAGACACTCAATGTCCCTCTGCCGAAGCCTTTCTTGACAGCTGTGGAGCATATTTTGAACAGGGACCTCAAGCGGTTTTTTGAAGAGGATGAAATGGACATTGCACAGCTTGAGACATTAACCGCCCTTATCAGGAAATGGTCAATTGAGTTTGATGCCGAGACCGTCCGGTTCGTTGCGGGGGCAAGGATCACCTCCCTTATGGAAAGCCTGTCAGCCAGTCCTGATAACTCGGCCCTGATAAAGAGGATAGATGCCATGCTGAAGTTTGCGAGATCCATACATCTGGACCTGGATATCTGGAGGGCCCAGAATATTTATTTCTCAATAGCGAAAGATATTTATAAGGAAACAAGAGAGATGGCAGGGAAGGGGGATGCCGCAAGAAAGGCCTGGGTCGACTCATTTCGCAAGCTTGGTTACCACCTGAGTGTCAAGGTTCCGCTTTCATGATAATTTATATATTCTTCAACTACTTATGGGATGTGAGAATTATAAAATACTCTCTAAGTGAGATAATAAGTCAGATATTCTCTTGATAGACTGCCTTATATTTCGATTAATTTAAATCATTGGACAGGCAAAAAATTGAGGTATTATTATAAATGTCATTATCCAGCATAATGAGAAATATTGTAATGAATAGTTCTTTTCTTTTTA
>CBFDEG010000065.1:0-14371 GCA_965603765.1 uncultured bacterium
TACGGTAAAGGCAGCAACAACAGAAGAGACAGTACGTGTGAACTTACTTTTTTCCGGGGGCAGGAGTGCCGTACAACATACCCACGACACTGATATCTTCGTCTATGTCCGGCCAATGAATCCCCTGACCATCACCGATAATTTCATAATGAGCACGTTCTTCAGAAGTAGCCTTAGATAATCTCCATGACCAGGCCAGTGGAACACTGATCGTACGCCCATCGATCAGATCAGCAACTATAGCGTCATCTGTTACCTTTACGCTTTTAATTCTTGCCTCATTTAGATTTACCGCAATGCTCATCCCAAGCCTCCAATATCTTTATTTTATTATTATATATCAATTCCCGGATATTGTTTAATTCTCTTGCTGAAAAACCATAATTCTTGCTCAACACCACAGGCTCAAGCCAGAACTTACATACATCCCTGCCTTTTTGTACATGAACATGTTTTGGCTCTTTACAATCAAAACTATAGAAGAACAAACGATATTTATCAATGATATTCTTTATTGTCGGCATAATCCAATTAGCATCATATGTTCTTCTTTTATCAAAGGCTGAAACTCAACAGCATTCCGATGCACTGCCTATTTACTTAATTTAACACTTGCAAGCCGGTTCAAACTGACTCCTTCTTCTGCTGCCTGTATCGCAAGTTTCCTGTGTGCTTCAGGCGGAACTCGTACCATAAACTTTCCGCTGTAGTTTTTGTTAGCGATCGGTTCCGGTATTTCTTCCCCGTTTTTATTCATATCGACTACTTCATCAGCAACAACTTTCCGAATCCCCCTCAAAGCTCCTTCAGGAGTTTTAGAGAGCCAGCTTAAGCCTGGAAATTCCGCACACAGTCCTACATATTCGTTATCGTCTGCAGACCAGGTAATGCGGTAAGTATAATGATCATTTTTCAGAGCCATAATTCATCTCCAATCATTCAAAGGAATTCAATAATAACATTCCGGGTTGATCAGAGATAACTGTCAGTTCTAACAGCGGAATAGTAGAGTCAGTAAAGACAGCAACGGCAGCGGGATAGTAACGGCAAAGACGGGCTATGCAGTCATAATTTTGCGGCCTTTGGGCTGTGGAACGGGATCTCCGAATTCTTTTGCAGTATCGATCCATAATTTTATGGCTTCCTGCGCACTTGCCAGGGCTTCATCATAAGACTTACCATTCGCGGACGGTTTTATGTTGTTATTTCTACATTCGACATTGCCTGTCGGAGCGACTCTGCGCGAAGACTCGCTTCGAGTTCGATATTCATCATTCGTTGTTAAAAAAACAGAGAATATCGAATGTAGAATGTCGAACTCAGAATATCGAAGTGGGACAGATCAAAAAATAACGCCCGACGTCCGACGATTACGAACTGGAAGTAGCAAAATGAGCTTTCATCTTATTGAAACCGAATGAAAGATAATTCTTGAATGCCTTTGGTGAATCGCATTGGGAGAGGATCTTCTTGACGTATTTGGGTCTTGCGTAGAGGGTCCAGAATGATTTCTTTTTCAGCGCTGTAAGATCGTCAGCTGAAAGCGTGTATGTCTTTACAACAGAGTTAAAATGGTCATATGTCTTATCAAACGCGCCTTCCATAATAAGACCGTCCCTTTTTGCAATATCATAATACTCTGTGCCCGGGAACGGAAATGGAAGGATGACCTCAAAGAAATCACCGTCAAGCTCTTTAGCAAAATTAAATGTATCGTTTATTGTTTCTTTTGTTTCCCACGGCATTCCAATTATAAAGGTCAGGAATGTCTTCAGCTCCAGCTTCTTTGCGAGCTTTACCGCCCGCCTGCCCTGTTCAAGGGTAATGCCCTTTTTGGTCAGGTCAAGTATGCGCTGGTTCCCGCTCTCTATGCCGAAGGATACGAGCCAGCAGCCGGCCTTCTTCATCCATTGCAGACGCTCTTCATCAATTGAACTGACACGGTTGTTCGCGACCCACTCGATATCGAGCTTTCTATCTATTATTCCCTTGCAGACCTCAATGACCCATTCCTTGTCCCACGAAAAGGTCTCCGCCCTGAAAAAGAAGTTCTTTATATTATGTTCCTTAACGCAGTGTTCAAGCTCATCAACCACGTTCTTCGGAGAACGCAATCTCATGGCACTGCCTGAAACAGCACTGCTTAGACAATAGATACATTGTGCAGGACATCCCCTGCTGGTCTGTATGGTGGTCTGCAGCTCTCCATTATCAGGCCTGAGATATTTAGTCTGGTCAATAAGATGCCTTGAAGGAAACGGCAGAATATCAAGGTCTTCAATATAAGGTCTCTCCGGAGTCCGGATTATCTTTCCGTCCTCCCTGTAGCAGATGCCCTTAATGTCCTTCAATGACATATTCTGAGCAATATCGAGGATGGTCAACTCAGGCTCACCCACGATCGCAATATCTAGGTCCGCGCACATCTCAAGCCTCTCTATTGGCTGCAGAGTTGTATCACCGCCTTTTGCGATAGTCACAATATCAGGATCGATCTCCTTTGCCATATTACATGCAAGAAGGTCATCTTTCACTGACGTTATGGTCGTATATATGACAACCATTGTGGGGGCAAGCTCTTCAACATCAGCTTTAAAGGCATCCCAGCTGTTTCTTTCAACAGGATAGTCCCTGAGCCAGCATTCGTGACCATGCTCTTCAAGTATGGATGTCATATATGCCAGGTCAAGAGGCGGACGTATGGCATTTGAGACTCCATGCAGGGAGACCTGACAACGGTCATCTCTGTAAAAAAGGCCTGTGGGCGGGACTATGAATAATGCTTTTTGGTGTTCCATAATTAATATTTTTTCCTTAATAAATAACATGAAATTATCATCGAATTATACCCCTAAAGTCAATGTTCTAATCAATGTATTTAAAATATATATATAAATTAACGGTATGACATGCGGACTTATGAATATACCGGGGTCACATCTGAAAGAACGATCTTACTACTGCAATCATTTCATTCCACCATCGCATCTGGAAATCAAAAAAAACAGCTCTCTCCGGCACGCTGAAATAGATAACTGCCAGAACAATTATTGTCAGCATATATAACATGAAATGCAGGTCTATTCCGTCTCTTTTCTTCATTTCCCGGCCCTTATGTACTTTGCGATCATATAATTCTCATCCGAGTACATGATCTTGAATTTTTCTTTGACATTGCCCATCCAGCGCACAGCATAATAAGCCCTTCTCTGCTTTTCGATCCATGCTTCCTGTATTGAACCTTTTGCGGTCAATATATAATCTGCCTGACTGTTCTCTATCTCCTTCAGCCAATCGTTATACTCTTTTGATCTCAGATATATGACCCTGCTCGAAAACTCCCTGTTCCAGAGAGGCCCGAAAAAGAAAGGACGGGAAGTGTCCAGTGTTTTATCCGCAAAGGTAAGCGCAAGCGTATCGCCTTTATGTACATTATTGTCTATCCATGTCCAGTAGCCGTACTCTGTCCTCACCTTCTCATCAATGTTAAAAGGCTTGAGCGCGGAAAGTGTGCGTTCATTTGCCGGCAGGTTAATAAACTCTGCGATCTTTGACGGCATGATGCAGGGGGAATTTGCAGTAAGAAATGTATATGCAGCGAGAATAAGTATCACAGGTTTTAAGGCCTTTTCTCTTTTGCTGAAATGGTCCATCATGATGCCGAAGGAGACCGCGCCCAGGCCGATAAAGAATATCACATATCTGGTTGTCCAGTTCCTCGGGTGCAGAAGGAAAGTAATGATAAAGAGCATGATTACAAACAGGAGGTCATACTTTCTTTTAAGCACCGCATACACAAGTGAGAACAGTATCGACGGCAGAAAAAGGATGAACCATATCGGGCCGAATCCGCTCAGCCTTGAGTCATACATATAATAGCCGACCCTCTCCATCCATACATGAACAAGACCGGTCAGATAGTTAAGACCATTAATAACATCAGGCGCCGACTCTACCCAGTTACTCTCAAGCCCCTTGAAGATCTGCGTGCCCAAGACTGAAACATCCATGTAGTAGACCGGGTTGCCGTGATACAGCCAGTTCCTTATATACCAGTAACCACCGGCAAATACTGCAGGCAGTATAAAGTATACAAGCCATTCTCTCATCCTGCTCCCTATCGCACCGCAGCGGAAACCGCCAACCGCCTCACGAACAAGCACAATGCCTGAGACTAATCCAAAAAATAAGGGACCGGTCGGCTTTGAACCGAGCAGAAGGCCAAGTGAAAGGCCGGACAGGACAAACATCAGCCGCCTGTTATTCTCGCTGTATAAAAGAAAATTAACGGCAATTATAAAGAGCATGGAAACAGCGCAGTCAACATAATTCGAGGTTGACTGGAGAATTATCATCGGAGAGAAGAAGAACAGGAGCGCTGAATATATTGCATATCTCTCTTTTACTTTCAGTTTAAGCAGAATACTGTAGACAGCCGCGGTCCCGGCAAGAGAAAAACAGAGCTGACTCAGGTCAACTATCGCATCACTTTCAAGGAATATGACATTCCAGAGAAAGAACAGGTTTATGTTCTTCGGAAATATATTTATATACTGCTGTATGAATGAAGGCCAGAGCGTCTCCTGAATAGCACCGTTCTGCATTATCTGTCCCACTATCGGCAGGTGATAATAGAGCGCGTCCCATGTGTACGACGGAAAAAGATATCCTGTAAAGATCAGCCACAGGACCGTAAGAACAAACAGTATAAAAACAGAGCAGAGCACAAGGTCTTCACTGATGGTCTTCACTATACGGGACAGCTCCGCAGGTATCTCGTTAAGACACTCACGCCATTCACCGGAAACAGTCACAGCCGTTAATACACTTGAAATAGACACATTGACCCAGAAAAGAGGGACTGGAAAGAGTTTTTCAAACACCACACCAAGAAGCATCCCGGTTGCTATTATCTGGGTGAGCCCTGCTATGAATGCGGCTATCAGCCTGTCGCTGAATATCAGTACATTTCTTTTCCTGAAAAAGAAAACATACCATGAGGAGAACAAAAGGAGGTTTACGATTATATAGGATAGAATATTCAATCAATCAAGACAGTTCCAGGGTCTCCTGAAACTGCAGTCCGTCATTTCATGATAATATTTGTACTGCTCCTCAGCCTTTTCCTGCATGCCCATCTTTTCATACAAAACAGCAACGTCCCATAAAGCAAACTTCTGCACAGGGTCTATTTCAAGGACCTTTTTATACTGTTCAATGGCCTTGTCATATCTTCCGGTTTCCTTATAGATATATGCTATGTCAGAAAGCGCGTAGGTATTTTCAGGGTCAAGCTCCAATGCCTTCATATATTGCGCGACAGCCTTGTCATACAGCCCTTTTTCCCTGTATATATACCCCAGGTCATAATTGGCATAGGGATGGTCCGGAGAGATCACAATAAGTTTTTTATATACAGCCTCAGCATTATCAAAGTCCTGCCGGTCTTTATACATTAAACCGAGCTGATAGTATGAGTAAGGATCATCCGGGTTTGCGCTTATTGCTTTACCGAACGCTTCTATTGCTTTGTCATCAGAATTCATTGTCTGATAAAAAACAGCAGCAAGTGTATACCTGTTCTGCACAACATAAAGAGTGAGCACCAATATCAATAAAGATGCTGCTGCCAGAAGTGTTTTTTTATTTATCATATATTTAAATACAAAAGACGTCTTCTTTTAAAGAAATCATTTTCAAAAGAAGACGCCCGATATGTTAATCAAGAAACTATTAAATACTGTTTAGAACATATATACGCCGGCAAGACTGTATGTCTGACCAATACCGGAATCTTCGGTCTCAAAGTGCCCGAAACCTTCAATACCTGTCTCTGCTCCGGCAACTACCTGAAAACTGGAATTAATACTGTATGCAAGAGCAGCTCCGACAACCAGGGTCTTTTGCTCAAGCCCTAAAGAATCTCTTTTGATCTTCTCTTTACCGTCACCTACAGCATATCCCCAGTTAGCAGCTGCCTCTTCAACAAAATCATCAGAAACCTCTGAATTTCCAACAGCCTCTGACCAGTCTATGAAGCCCCGCAAAGAAAGGGGGGACAGTTTCGGGGACAGTTTTGACAATATATTGGTACCAGCGTCAATACGAAACTTGACCTGGTCAGAAGGTTTGAACTGCCCGAACTCTGTGTCCTCGAACCTGTATTTATATCCAAGGTCAGCTATTGCATAACCCCAGCCAAAGCCCCTGCCGAAAACAACAGAGAGCTGTGTGTCATACTGGCAATCACCAAGGTTCTGGTAAGCCATTGGATTGTCACAGTCATATGCAGCAGGTATCTTGACCTTTGCATCTACTGACATGAGGGTTCCTGCAAAAATATTCTGTGAAACATTATATCTTATTCCAAAGTCTATATCACCTACTCCGCTCGGGCCGTCACTATCAGTATGTAACTTTACATCTTCAGCTTCTATTATTTTGTAGGGCACGGTCAACGATGCAGTGATCTTATCGGTAATTCCGTATGCACCGTAATATGTAACATTAGTTGATTCAAATTTAGCATTGTCGATCTTATGATTACTTACGATATTATTGTCCTCATCCAGAGTAGAGTATTTCTCATCTGAGGTATAGTAACTCAGGGTGAGCTGGTTATACATATGTCCTTTTGCCTGTGTCCATGCTGCAAAGGCATTACCTGTAATAAAAATGCATGCTGTCAGTAATACAAAAATAAACGTTATTCTCTTTTTCATAGCATTACTCCTTTTTTATTTATTGATTTATGCTTATTTGAAAAAATGTTTCAAATTCTTTAATTAATTTTCATGATGTAACGATCACATCTTCTCTGTTTCTTCTGGATATAAAGTGGCGGGCAAGCCTGTTGGAGGCAATGCCGTTTAATATTACTTGAAAAATTGACAAAAACGCAACATAAAAGTATCCGATCTGGAACATCATTAAAAACGGTATTGATATATATATTTTATTAATAAATGCAAAATAAATATTAAATGAAAAATAGACAGCGAGAAGCAGTTCTATTATAACGAGAAGGTTAATATCCCCCTTATATTTCTTGCCGAGCCACCTGTCTTTTTTCTCTTCTATCATGTATTTAGGAGTACGCTTGAACGCTGTCTTTTTATTGAACAAAGCTTCCAGCACAGCCTTTGAATTGTTGACCGAAAGCCCGATACCGAGAGACATCAGCATCGGCATATACACGATCCTCGATTTCCAGTTTTTGTAAGCTTCTTTTTGTGAACATACATAGAAAAATGAAATACCTATTGTTGCCACAAGCAGGAACGGCACATCAGCCACCACCATATTGAACCAGCCTATATTTATTCTGGCAACCATTGAAGGGTATATCAGAAGCGACAGTATAAGCATAAGCAGATATGAAAGATTATTTGTAAGATGAAAAAATGCCTCTACCTTGACCTTCAACGGCAGGTCGCTCTTTAAAATTGCAGGGAGTAATTTTTTTGCTGTCTGAATAGAACCTTTGGCCCACCTGTGCTGCTGTCCCTTAAAACCGTTTATCTCTACCGGTATCTCTGAAGGAGCAAGCTCATCTTTCAGGAAGATGAATTTCCAGCCTTTCATCTGCGACCTGTAGCTCAGGTCCAGGTCTTCGGTAAGCGTATCATTCTGCCATCCGCCCGCGGTCTCAATGGCCTTTTTTCTCCATACACCTGCAGTGCCGTTAAAATTAAAGAATCTGCCGGACCAGTTCCTTGCTGTATGCTCAATGACAAAATGTCCGTCAAGCATAATAGCCTGTATCTTTGTAAGGAATGAATATTTTCTGTTCAGATAGCTCCATCTCGTCTGGACCATACCTATGGACTTGTCCGCAAAAAAGTGTATCGTTTTCTGCAGTGTATCACGCTTTGGAACGAAGTCCGCGTCAAAAATAGCAATGAACTCCCCTTTTGCTGTCTTCATTCCATCCTGAAGGGCCCCGCCTTTATAACCTGTTCTGTTGGTGCGGTGTATATAGTTTATATCAAAGCCCTTATCACTGAACTCCTGCACATATTTCTGTGCCGCCTCCGCAGTCTCATCCGTAGAATCATCAAGGACCTGAATATCGAGAAGGTTCTTGGGATAATCAATATTGCATGAAGACTCTATGAGCCGCCTGACAACATACATTTCATTATAAATGGGCAGCTGAACGGTCACCCTGGGGAGTTTCTTGAACTTTTTCTTTAGCTCGGGTTTGTTCTTTTTATATCTATAGTAGAGGTACACCATATAATACCGATGCGACGCGTAGATAAATACGGTGAACAAAATTGCAAAATATACTCCCAGAAAGAGATAAAGCAGCATTTGAATTTCCTTAATGATTTTTGAATTTATATGGAACAGAAATTTGTTTCGAGATTATAACATACAAATAAACAGAGACACAATTAGAAATTCTTATAGAGCGATTACTACAAAATTACCCCTCCTAACTCATTGATAATACTAAATAAATGGGTTATTCCAGCCCGACATAGACCAGTCCCTGCCCGGGATTAAGATCATAGCTGAACGGCACAGCCACATGGTCAACAGGATATTCAGGGGAAATGTCCCTTATAGATGCAGCAGAGCTGAAATAAGCCTGAAGCCTCTCAGCATGAAAATTCTGCATACCGTTCAAATCCTTATTTAAAAGCACAAGTGCCTCATCTCCTGCTTCTGACCTTTTTTTGAATAAAATTATATTCGGGTTCTCAGACTGGAAGATTTCAAATTCAGACTCTTCCATGAAAACAGCATGGTTCTTTTTGATATCATTGACTTTTTTAATGAACCAGCTGATATCTATACCTGTCTCCTCCCAGTCCTGCGGTCTTGTCTTTACCACATGAGCGCTTTTACGGAACCCGAACTCAAATCCCATGGGCATCATAACTCCTGATGAAAACAGGGCTGAAAAAAAGTACCTCTGCTTAAGCCCGTTGACATTACCCTCAAGCTCTTCCATTAGTCTCATTGTATCATGACTTTCCGGGAAGCTGATCGAAGATACAATGCTCCGGGTAAGGTCATACTGTTGTTTAAGCCATGGGCCTTTAAAGTCCCACCATTTGGAGCTGTTAAATATATAATCGAAACCGGCCATTGCCGTTGACTTTGTCTTTGCAGGAGTACAGCCCAGTGTCTCTCCGGCAAAGATAACATCCGGGTATTTCTTTTTTATATCGCTGATCAGCCTTTTCCAGAGCTTCGCAGGTATCTGATAAGCAGCATCACACCTGAATCCTTTAAAACCGAAACCCGCCATAACATCGACTATCTCATGAAAATAGTTATAAAGGCCTTCAGGGTCTTTTGTACGGCTGACATTGAATTTAACAAGGTCTCCCCATACCACCTTTTTTCCGTCCTCTCCTTTACAGGACGGACTGACCGGCCTACCCTTTTCCCACACAAACCATTCAGGGTGCTGTTTTATCAGTTCCGAATCAAATGCGCAGTGATTTATAACAAGGTCAACCATAACATTCAGGCCATGCTTTTCAGCGCTTCTGACCATGTTCTTCACCTGAAGCTCCGGCCGTTTTTTTGAATTTTCATCTATAAGAAGCGGATTAAAGCTGAAGTAATCTTTTATTGAATAGAGGCTGCCCGAATACCCCGGTTGCTGAATGGGATTGAGGAATATCCAGTTAAAACCCATGTCTGACGCACGCCTGAAGTGACTGTCCCACTCTGCGAACTTACCAGCAAGCAGAGGGAAAATATTATAGATGATCATCGGATCTTCATTCGTCACAACAGGTTATTCCTCTTCCACCGGAAGGCCGGCCGCACTCCACTCGTCTATTCCGCCTTCATATACCTTTACGTTAGGGACATTAAGCAGTTTCAGACCGAGGGCAACTTTTTTTGAAGCCACGCAGTCACTATGTTTGCAGTATATTATGATCTCACCAGACCCTTCAAGCTCTGCCCTTCTGTCGATCACTTCAGGGTATGGGACCGTTGTTGCGCCCTTTATCCTGAACCTGTTTCCGTCGTACCTGCCGATCGTATCAACAAGAACAAAATCAGCATTATCATTTATCCGCCTTAACAGTTCATCCTTATCAATACAATCCAGACTGGCTTTATAATCGATCTTGTACGGCACGTTCCACCTCCATTCACACAGTGTTGAAAATAACATTTGATAACGATGCTGTCAATTAGAATTTCAATATTTTCATATGTCAATCATAATCGCATATATTACAGGAATCCCACGGCAGTATCACACATTAATTGAAAAGACTATTTTTCGCTAAATATTTGAGTTAGCACAGGGTTTAGGGTATATTAAATATAAGGGTGTCTATTCATCAATTCAATCATTTTCAGATTAAAGATATCGGTGCAATGTTCGATAAAAAAACATCGGTCTTATTTTTAATGCAGCATTCTCATAACTGACGGGGGACAAAAATGATCAAATTTTTAAATGTAAATAAAGCATTCACATCAGAATGCATCCCACTTAAAAACGTAAACCTTGAAATATCAAAAGGAGAGGTTGTGGTCATTTGCGGACCGAGCGGGGCAGGCAAAAGCACCCTCATCCGGGCAATTAACAAACTGGAACTTATCGACAGCGGAGAGATCATTGTCGACGGCAAGAGCCTGTCGGACCCCGGAACAAACCTGACCGCGCTCAGGGCTGAAATAGGCATGGTCTTTCAGCATTTCAATCTTTTCCCTCACAAGACCGCTTTAAAAAACATAATGCTTGCCCCTCAAAAAGTGCGCGGTTTGAGCAAAAAACAGGCGCGGGAGATCGCCATGAAGTTGCTCGGCAAGGTAGGCCTGACGCACAGGGCCGATGCCTATCCCTCACAGATGTCCGGCGGAGAACAACAGCGTGTTGCCATAGCCAGGAGTCTTGCAATGGGACCCAGGATAATGCTCTTTGATGAGCCTACATCCGCTCTCGACCCGGAACTCATAAACGATGTCCTTGATGTAATGGTGAAGCTCGCAACAGAAGGGATGACCATGATCGTTGTGACCCATGAACTTGGTTTCGCCCAGAAGGTTGCTGACAGGGTTATTTTCATGGATGATGGTGAAATAGTGGAATCAGGGACAACAGAAGAGATCATTTCAAACCCCAGGCACCAGAGGACAATAGACTTCATGAGCAAGATCATTCATGTAGACACAAACGGGAAGCGGGAAAGCGTTAATGTTTGAACTGAGCTATGAATTTGACTGGAGCATCCCTTTCAGGGGGGAGTATCTGGAAATGATGATCGAGGGTATAAAGCTGACCCTCATCTTATTAGTAACAACAACAATAACCTCACTCTTAATGGGGACCGTACTGGCGGTCATGAGGGTATCCAGCATCAAACCACTCCGGATGCTCGGCACGCTTTATGTCGAGATATGCCGTAATATCCCCGGATTGTTCTGGCTGCTCTTTTTTTATTTTGTCTTCCCGGAACTTCTCCCGTTCAAGTGGGGGGCAGTACTTAACGGATATTCGCATTATCCTGTAGTGGCCGGTATTCTCGGACTTACCGTAGACAATTCCTCTTACGTTTCGGACATTCTGCGCAGCGGCAAGATCGCGATCCCGTCAGGACAGAGGGAGGCCGCCATATCTTTAGGGCTCGGCCGTGTTCAGCAGTGGCTTTACATAATGCTTCCGCAAATGTACAGGGTGACCCTTCCGCCGCTGGGCACAAGGATGATCCATAATTTCAAAAACACTTCCCTCTGCATGGCCATTACAGTCCCGGAACTGACATGGGCAACACAGCAGATAGAGTCATTGACATTCAGGGGAATAGAGTCGACCACTATCGCAACAATAATTTATATAATCATCTCGGGGATACTGGTAGCGTTCATTCTCTGGCTGGAGAAAATACTTAAGATCGATATATCAAGCATGAACAGGTCGAGGGCATAAATAATATGCATTTTTTTGAACAATTTTCAAACTGGGACTTTTATCTTTTAGGTACATATCCGGTCGGGGAACTCGGAGGACTCGTTATTAACATACTAATGGCGCTGATTTCCCTCTCGATCAGCTTTGTACTATCCTGGATATTAGGCTACATGCGGCTTTCAAAGAACAAATGCATCAGACTTCCTGCAAGCTGGTACATAGACATTGTCCGTTCCACACCCCTGCTCATGCTGGTCTTCTGGTTCTATTTCTTTCTCCCATACATATTCGGAGGGGACATAAGCATATTCACCAGCGCGGTCATCTCCCTGTGCATCTACGGCTCTTCATATCAGGCCGAAATAGTCAGGGCAGGAATACTGGCCATACCCAAAGGCCAGGAAGAAGCATCTTATTCACTGGGACTCTCCAGGTATCAGGCAATGAGACATATTGTTCTGCCCCAGGCATTCAAGATCATGATCCCGTCATTTGTGAGCTTTTTTGTTTCTTTATTTAAAGACACATCAATTGTATATGTCATAGGTGTAGTTGAGCTTGTGCAGAGCGGCGTGATAGTCAGCCAGCGTCAGCCGGACAGGCTGTATGCCGCTTACTTATGCGTGGCAGTCGGGTTCTGGGTCATAAGCTACAGTATCTCACAGGCGGCAAAAACCCTCGAAAAAAGATTCGGGAAACTCGAGATCAACACCATCTAAAGATCAGACAAACAGTTTTATTACCACTAATATAACAACTGTAAAAAAGATCCTTCTCAGCAGGACATTGCCTATCCTCTCAGCATAATATGCACTAATAAATGAACCTGCAAATGACCCTATGAACAACGGGACCGCCCATAGATAATTTATCGCTCCGTTATATGCAAAGATCACGGCTGCCATAACAGAAAAAGATAAATTGGCCAGAGCATGGGTACCGGCGCTTTCAATAAATGTTTCTCCAAAGCAGAATATCAGGATATAAAAAAGGAACGTGCCCGCGCCTGCTCCGTAAAAACCACCATATATACCAACTATGAAGCTGGTGATCACAGCGCATATGACATGTCCTTTCCTGATCTTCTCCTGGGAATTCAGGATACCGGCTTCCGGCCTAAAAAATATCAAAGCCAGGATACCTAAAGTGATAAACGCTATAACCCTTCTCAGCATAGCTTCATCAATAGCAAGCATAAGGTTTGCCCCGATAACAGCGCCTGCCAGTGAAGGGAACGCAATAATTACAGCGGCCCTGTAATCGATCATTTTCTTCCTGTGAAACTCATACCAGCCCGCAATATCCGAACCGGTCACTCCAAGCCTGTTCGTAGCGATCGCAATATGGGCAGGCAGACCGAGGATCATCAGTACGGGTATGGTCAGCAGACTGCCGGCGCCTACATACACATTAAAAAAACCGCCGACCATTCCTACTGCCATGACTATTATAAGTTCGGATATATCCATAGTTCGAAGGTTTTTCTGTAAGACATATACTTTCCTTTTTAAGAACTTTTATGTGACAACAAGGGGAAATGAACTGCTTGAAAATATTATATCAAAACGATCTGATTTCAGTATAAAAAAATCCCTGACCTCAAAATAAAACTGCCATAGCGCTGGCTTAAACCCCTCTGTATCTCCCCTTGTAAAAGGGAGAATTGATCCCCGCCTTATCTAAGGAGGGGCATGGGGAGGTTACTAATAGATCATCTTTCATTAGTACTTGTCTTTGTTTTCCTGTTCAATTCCGACCGCGCAGCCGGAATTGGGGATTATTTGTGATATTTTACGGTCAGTTGCAGTGGTTGGGGTGGCCCATTAAATTATTAATCACGTAATGACACCCATGACACCTCACATACCCCATCTCCATCATCTATATAGGCAGTATCATCTGTAATGGTGACGGTAAGATCCATAGTACGCTTCACCATGGCCGCCAATGCTTTCATACTTCCCCACTGAAACCGATAAACAGATGCGGTCAGCTTTTCAATCTTTGCCCTTCCCTGATCCCACCAGGTGTTCGACTTTGAATTAAAACTATAAACCTTAACTGTTGGTGAAAGTCGTGTTGCTTTTCTTATCTTATCAACAGAAGGCTCCCCCACCTCGATCCATAACGATATTTGATTATCCAATGTGTGAGCCCATATATCCGGTTCCTCGGCGGCACACACTCCCTGGGTAAACACCAGATATTCCTGAGCATTAATACAATATGCCAGAACACGGGCCATCATTCGCTCAAGTGTTTCAGAAGGGTGTTGAGCTACCGTTAAATTTAGCGAGTCATAATATGCCCGGTCGATATCAGCTAAGGTAATCCCTAATTTATAAATTGTAGGTTTTAATGCCACCAGTACACTCCTATAATCTTTAATTCATATGCATGGGTAAATCATGCGGTATTGTTAGATACTGAGATAAGAGCGCCCTCGCCTGTACAGATCAAACGCAATAGAAATAAAAA
>CBFDEG010000066.1:0-13946 GCA_965603765.1 uncultured bacterium
TTTGTAAGCTCTGCAGTCTCCGGTAACTGTGTGGGAGCCGGGTGTGAACCGGCTGCATGCCAGACCCTTACCGGCAGTGACTGTAATGATGGTGATATCTCTATCAACCCGGGAGCTGTCGAAGCATGCGACTCTGTTGATAACGACTGTAACGCTGCAACCGCAGACGGTTCCGCTGAGGTATGGTATGGAACCATTACAAATTGTGGCACCGGCGTATGTTCAAGCGCGGGCGAGCTGACCTGTTCAGCAGGTGTTCAGGCTGACACCTGTTCTGCGGGCCTTCCGCCGGAAGCTACAGAGGTTACATGCTCTGACGGACTTGATAATGATTGTGATGGAACAGCAGATGCTGCGGATACTAATTGCACTGGTGTGGATTATTACTGCGACGTTGACGGTGATACATTTGTAAGCTCTGCAGTCTCCGGTAACTGTGTGGGAGCCGGGTGTGAACCGGCTGGCTGCGTGACCACTCCGGGCAGTGACTGTAATGATGGTGATATTTCTATCAACCCGAATGCCGCTGATACAGCAAATAATGCGATTGATGAAGATTGTAACGGCTCAGATCTTTCACATTCCATAACCTGCAACGATGGAGGGATTATCGAGTGTCTGGAAAGAATTGACGGAGGAAGCGATGAAAATAATCTTGACTCCGCTAAACCGTCAGGCAGTATGGAATATATATTCATGCTGAACGTACAGGACTCATCAGGCATGGCTCCAGACTATGTAAAAGTATTCAATGTCCAGAGGACTATTCCACAGGCAGCTGATTTTCTTAACGTTAATATGCTTTGCAACGGTGACTGGGCTCAAGGTGGAACATGCACATTCAGGACAAAGCTCGGACCTGCTGCAGTGCACAAGTTCTACTTCGAAGTGCAGATGAATAATGGTGATATTTACAGATACCCTGATACAGGTTTCATATCCGGCCCTGAAATTCAGCAGCTTACAGGATATCATCTTGTGGGTGTCCCGAGAGATCTTGGTACAGATACAATTGATGGCAGTACGGCCTTTGGATGTGATGAGGCCTTCAGGTGGGATGCTGACCTCAATTATTACACTGAAGTGAACATGCTTGATCCTGTACGGTCAGGGGAAGGCTACTTCTGTACAGGACAACTCAATACGCTGCCTGAACTGAGCGAATATAATGATAACACATCACCCACTTATGTCTATGAACTCAAAAGCGGCTGGAACATCATCAGTAATCCGTATACAGGAAATGTCCTGTTGTCGGACATTATGGTCAGGAAAGGGGCCGGAGTACCTGTGCCATGGATAGATGCTGCAACTAACGGATGGATAGTAAATGCCGTTTATTCATATAACGGGGATGACTGGGGAGGCACTTATGGATTCGAAACAGTAGATGAAAGGGCTGCATTGATCCCATGGACAGGAAGCTGGATATATCTGGAAATGACAGATGATATCTACTATCTAATTATACCAAAGCCGTAAGTGGAGGATTATGCAATGAGAATAAAGGCTCGTTTCATCTGGGCATCAATAGTATTTATATGTTTTCTAACAACAGGAACCGCATACAGCAGTGATGATTGGATGATGCAGCTCATGGTCAAGGCCGGGGACGCACGGAACAAGCTGATAATCGGACAGAAGACAGATGCTATAGACGGGATTGATGGCAGATATGATGTTCCTGCCATGCTGGGTGGTGATATAGAAGCATATTTATATGTAAAAGGACAAAAATATTGGAAAGACGTAAGACAGACATGCAGTACAAATTGCAAAAAGATATGGAGCTTAAGTATTAAATCCCCTATCCCGGGAGAGGTGGTAACAATTAGCTGGAACCCGCAGAATATCCCGCCTGATAAAATTGTGACCTTGATAGATAAAGAAACCGGTGTTGTTATCAGTATGGTTTCTGGTCAGCAAGAATATACGTATGAAAATTCAGGCATAAAAGAGTTTATAGTGGTTGCTGAGCCATGGCAGTAATGATCAAATATATTATTGCTGACAAAATGATCCCTGAAAATGAGCTTGTTTTTTTATCAGGCTTAAATATTATGTCCGGTAACCTTCTCATGATCTCGTAACAAATTCGTAATAAAAGTGATATGCCGGTGAAACAATCTGTTGGTACGCTGTAAGTAACAATCGCTTTCGTATCTGCGCCTGAAAACGGAAGTGTTATTGAAAAAGGAAAAGAAAATGAAAATTATCCCGCTAATAATATTCAGTATGTTACTGGGGATCTATGCAGCATCAGCGCAGCTGCCTCCTCCACCGCCTGCACCTGAAATAACCGTAACCGATTCAGTGTCTCCCTCGAATGACCTTAGCATTACAATTGCTCCCCTTTCACCGGAAGCATCTGTAAAGCATACAGTGACAATAACAAATAACGGCAGTACAAACCTTATTATCGGGAGCATTGCCTCGCTTGATCCGCTTGCACTTCCATATAGTGTGATAGATGACAAGTGTTCTGAGCAAATCTTGGTCCCTTTTTCAATCTGCACCCTTACTATTGTTTTTTCACCAATGTCTGAGGGCCTGTTCATCGACACATTTGATATTCCCTCAAATGATAATGATGAAGACATTGTTACGATCACTATGAGAGGTACTGCAATTATACCGTTTTATAACAATCCCCCATCCGTCCCTCAGCTTATTTATCCTGCTGAAGGTCAGAACGGACTGGGCTCATCCGTTGAGTTCAGGTGGGGGAAATGCAGTGATCCAGACAATAACTCTCTGAGCTATCAACTGTTTGTGAGTAAAGACCCTGATTTTACAGATGATAATCCCATATTGGCTGTTTCTTCCGCAAATAGTTTTTTTTACTATGTTAATACCAGCATGGGAATTATATTTTTAGGTATGGCCATGGCAGGCGGCAGAAGAATCAAAAAGCGAACAACGTTGCTGATATTAGTTCTTATTATAATCTCCATGCTTTCCTTTTCATGCGGCAGCGGCGGCAGCGGCAGCGGTGACAATAAGAGCATGCCTGTCCCGGACAATGAGGTTGCTGTGGAAGTGTCCGGACTGGCGCCAGGATCTTCATATTACTGGAAAGTAGCAGCTGATGATGGAAACGGCGGAGTGGTCCAGAGTGAAAAGAGAATGTTCATTACTCAGTAGCATGAGAAAAAATGATTATCAATAAATTAATAAATGAAAGGAGAAAACAGCATATGAACAGGACAAAGGATAAAACCTTTCAAACTCTTGACATATATTTAAGTTCATTTTTGAGCATGTCTGGATTCCCTCCCCAGCTTGAAGTTAACGAGAGCGGTAAGGTCATATTTGTTTTTACATTAACTGATGATCTGGCTGCGTTGATGATGCTTTACAACAACAATGACAAGGTTCCAGTCTCTGACTTTGTGACTACTCTTAAAACCTTAAGAGGACAGATGCTCACAAGAAGGGGGATCGGACAATAATTAAAAGTATATGACAACGATAAGAATACGAAAAATGAAAAGGCAAGGAGAAAATGAAAATGAAAGAGGGGATACGTTTCAGGACATATTTATTATATCTGCTTCCAATGTTTGCATTATGTATAATAATGTCTGCATTGGCCGATGCAGCGGATACAGCAGCTATCGGCGGTAATATTTACACAGGCAGTCAGATCAATGGTAAACCAAACTATGACACTGCTTCACCTCTTAACGGCGCCCGGGTCATGGTGCAGAATCAGCATTCAGGCGGTGAATTTATTGCTTATGGTAATGTTACAGGAAATTCCTGGACAGCACAGGTGCCGGCAGGTGATTATGTGGTCATGTTCAGTGCCAAAGGACATGACGTTACCAGCCGCGAGTTCACGGTAGGGGCCGGAGATACACTTGCAAAAGATGCTTATCTGCCGCTGTTGCCTTTGCCCGCAGCAAACCTTCTTGTTTATGCGTTTTATGATAATGTTGTAAACGGTGAAGATGACAGCCCTGATGATCCGCCCCTCAACGGCGTGACTTTTACGGTAAAGGATAAAGAGGGGAATGTTCTGGCTAAAGGCGTGACAGGATCTCAGCAGACGATCACTACAGCAGATGGTGTTGTCATAGATCCTGCTGAGGGTTATTACTATTTCACAAATCTGCCGCCGGGTGAGGTTGTTGTATCATCCGATCCCTTCACAGCGTGGCAAGGCAGTAATCCTGATCTTACTTTTAATGATGCGACAGAGTTCTATCTCACGACCAGTGAAGAAGGCGGACATAAATGGGATCCGAAGCTTTATCCGGGCGATCCGGGAACTGAAGACGGTTCCTATCTTATCTGGCACGGCTACGTTCAAAAACTGGGGCAGATAGGAGATGCCGGGAATCCCACACCTTTCAATCCGGCGATAGTGGGGAGCATAAGCGGTCTGCTCCTGGATGCCGACGGCAATGACCCGGCAGAACCCTTCCCTGATGCTCTGCGTGAAAGGGGAGTTACACCCAATGACCTCGTACCCGAGGGATTTATTATTCTCTTTACAGATAGTGAACAGGGGCCGCCGCATCCGGTTGCAACAGTCGAGACAGATCCCGTAACAGGCTCTTTTTCATTTACCAGTGTGCCCCCCGGCAACTACAAGATATTCGCCTCAGACATCCCTGTTGATTACGTGTGGGGACAGTCCCAGGTGAAAGCCCTCCCTGGTATGGACTGGTCTGTCTCTGTCCTGCTTCCGCGCTTCTTTGCCAGGGCCCGGGGATATGTTACGGATGCTGTTACCGGCCAGCCTGTTTCCGGAGCGGTTGTGAACATGCGTTTGAAAGACGGCAGTATCTGGAAATCAGAGATAACAGACGCCAGCGGCTGGTATAACTTTGATGATCTGGCGGAGGTTGAAGTAATGGGGTATATTGATGTTGAGCCGCCACTTACTGCAAGCCCTGGCATGTTTAACAGTACCGAATACCACGGCGAAGAGCTAATAGAGATATTTGATCCGGATGGCGACGGACCTAATCCCCCGGTTGATGTGATCTACAATTCAAATACAGCATATATCCAGTGGTTTACTTTTAATTACAGGGCGGATATGCAGCTTGAAAAAATTTCTTCTGATGCGGGTGATATACGAGGATTCGTGTTCTATGACAATTTGAGCACAGGAAGCTGGGTTGGTGATGGTCTTTATGATAGAAAGGAAGAAAGAACGCTTCATGGTGTAATGGTTGAGCTGTATGGCAAAGATCCTGTTACTGGCAGGTGGAACGACCTTGTCGCAACCACTGCAACAGGAAAATTTAATAAAGCTCTGACCCTGGCACAGGGGTGGACGGAACCTTACACCTGGCCGCCGGATGAGTTCGGCGGTGTATACAGGGGGCCGTTGCCCGGCTACTATGAGTTCAGGGATTTGATCCCGGGCGAGTATATGGTTAAAGTGGTACGGCCGGAGGGCTATTCATACTCTCCCCTGTCATCTGGAAATGTTTTCGTAACGGTGTATGGCGGTATAAGCAAAGAAGTGAATTTAGGAATGAACACGACTCCGTCCGGATCATCTTTAGGAGTACCCTTGGCCGGGGAGATCGAAGGCGGTGTTTTTGATGACCTGAATGTTGATATCGATCCCTTGAGCTTGCTATTCATGGAAAAAGCCGGTATATCCGGTATTCCGGTAGGTGTATATGATCATCTCGGTTATCTGCTGGGAACAGGTTATATGGGTAATCCGCTCTGCTACGAATATTCTACTGTATGCCCGCCGGGCGAACCGCTTGCACAGAAACCGGAGATGGAAAGACGCTTTGCCTCCGGTGTTCATATATATTTTGGAAATGATCCCAACCTGCCCGGCTATAACCCTAATTATCTGTCATTGGCCCTGCCTTATGAATTCGGTCAGGGTAAGTACAAGTTTGAAGCTGACTGGTCGCTCGTCCCGGCGGCATTCGGAGGGTTGGGGGGAGCCATGTTTGCAAATGGTCCTGTTTTGCCGGAAAATCGGCCTGTTATAGATGATGTGGCGCCCGGAGGAAGTTACATTATAAAAGGGAAGAATTTTGGGGACCAACAGGGTTACTCAACGGTGACCCTGAGCGGTGAGAAATTAAAAGTGCTTTCATGGTCTGATACCGAGATTCATGTGGATACAGAGAAAAACTCAATAAGCGGCCCGATGATAGTGGCCACTTCAACCGGAATCTCGAATGCCTATGCCTTCAGTGTTGACTATACTCCTGGTATATCAAAATATATGGCGGAACGGTCTGTCTATGTTGGCAAGGGGGGGCAGTACGCAACTATAACGGAAGCACTTGAAAATATTCCAAAAGCCAGGCCGAGATACGTTTTTGTAGCACCAGGGACATATAACGAGAGGATACATATCAGGGAATCAGGTATCCATATCATAGGATCAGGCCCCCTTGAAACTATTATTGACGGACGTCCTGATCAGTTGCCCATAAAGTCCCAGGGCTTCGGCAATGGAGGCGGACCAGTATTTTTTATCGGCAGGGGCGGTGAAGAAGGCGGTATACGAAATATTATGATAAGCGGTTTTACCATTAAAGGAGGCACGGTCAGAGATGAGATAGGAGCGGGGATATTTGGTGATTACGGAAATGAAAGAATAGATATAAATAACTGCATAATCAGGAATAACGGTGGATACTACGGAGGAGGGATCTGGCTGCATTTATCCAACCACAACGTAAAGATCTGGTCGAATATTATCGCTGAGAACGGAAATTTCGGCGGCTATGGAGGGGGGATCAGCGTTAATGATGAACCTGAATACGGCCCGGAACATAGTGAACCGGAGCATATTCTTGATGATCATAACACCGGACCTCCTCCGGGTACGTATGAGATATTTAACAACCTCATCTTTCACAACTTCTCGGTTGATTATGGTGGAGGGATTGCGCTCTATGAAGTGAAAGATCACCTTAAGATCTATGGGAACATAATTGCGGAGAATAAGGCTGATGATCATGGCGGAGGCCTTTTCTTTGAGGATACAGGCCCGATTGATATCTATGGCAATGTTATTCTGCGCAATTATTGTGCTGATGACGGAGGAGCAATAAGCTTTGAGGACGTCGGCGATGATATCTCTGTTGTCAGGATTTATAATAATTTAATAGCAGAAAACATTGCGGACGATCGCGGAGAAAACCATGCACGTGGCGGCGGGCTGGCTTTTGACGATACCTTTTATGTCGAAGTCTTCAACAACACCATTGTTGGCAACATTGTAACCGGCAGTTACAGTCCGGCAGGCGGAGGAATTGACAGTGAACGCAATGGCCATGAATACAACGGCAGCTGTCCTCTGTGCCGTGATATTGAGCCCGGTTTTAGTGACCCGGTAATTTACAACAATATCATATGGAATAACTGGCGGCTGAACTATGACCAGCAAGGTGGAGAAGAAGATGATCTGGACTATACCTGGGGTATAAATTATCGCTGGACCCCGGATCAATTGCACGTGGACAATCCTAATCTGCAGGACGAGTGGGATAGCCATGAAAATTCGGAAAGCTTTACGATGGTGGAGCATAACGACATATCTGGCGGAGCATATTCTGATCGTGCGGGAAACATAGACATCGATCCCTCGTTTGTGGGTCCTTCGGGTCTTGACTGGCACCTGTCCATGGAATCTTCTGTGATCAATATGGCTCCTGCGGATACATCTCCAAAAACAGATCTTGACAATCTTTTGCGAAAGAGAAGGGGCGGGATGGTCGAAATGGGTGCGTATGAGTATAGAAGCTTACAGCCCGGGGGCATTCGTATTCCAACAGGTATTCTGGATTCAGTATATGTGCCGCCTCCAGGGTCTGAATAGAATTTTTGTAAAGGAACATAGGAGAGGAGGAGTGCTGTGTTTTTATTTATTGTAATTGCATTTCTCAGTGGTGGATTTATTGGCATCGTAATTATGGCAATGCTCTGTGCGGCACGAAGAGAGGAAGGGAATAGAGTTTTAAGAATAAATCCCAAATAACAAGCATCAAATAACAAATAAATTTCAACTTTCAAACTACAAACATGCCTGTTTCGGTCATTGAGATTTGGAGCTTATTTGGGATTTATTATTTGTATTTTGTTATTTAAGCTGTCCCCGCACATATAATATTCTCTGGAGCACCGTAATGTGTGTCAGCACAAGCATCAGCCACATTATCTCCATCACATATCCGGTCAATGCAGCGAGCGCCATGAGGATTATTCTCTCGGGCCGCTCCATAAGACCTGTGTGGCATTTGCCGCCGAGGCCTTCTGCTCTTGCCCTTGTGTAGCTTATCAATAGCGCGCCTACCATAGTGGCTATGCTTATGCCTGCCCCTGTTATAGCACCTTTTTCGAGAAAATACCACGCGAAGCCGCAAAATAGAACAGCGTCCGAATACCTGTCCAGCACTGAATCCAGGAAGGCCCCGAATTTCGAGGTCTTGTTGTTGGTGCGGGCAACAACTCCGTCAAACACATCGAACAATGCCCCGATGACTATCAGCAGGCCTCCGAGGAAAAGATCGCGCGGAATCATCACGGCTGCAATGACAGTTATGATGAAGCCGGTGATCGTGAGGGTGTTCGGGCTGATGCCGGTCTTTTTTGCGAGAAACGTAAATGGCTTGTCAAAAAAATGTCCCAGACGGCTGCTTAACATTTTAGATTTTAAATTTAAGGGTCCAAAATAGTCAAATGGCCTTGTAGGGGCAGGCCCCCTGTGGCTGCCCTGTTTTTAGTGGTGCAATAATTCAAACAATATAGTAAATTATAGTTTGTTCCATCTATATCCATAATTATGAATAATAAGATAATCAAACGAACAGAAATTAAAGAGGTCGTTTCCCGCCTTAAAAGCGAGGGCAAAAAGATAGTCTTTACGAACGGCTGTTTTGATCTCCTTCATGTGGGGCATGTGCGGTATCTTAACGAGGCAAAGGGGCTTGGGGACGTTCTTGTGCTCGGGCTTAATTCGGATGCGTCGGTATCGGCAATAAAGCCGGGCAGGCCTGTTGTTCCTGAGGAGCAGAGGGCTGAGGTGCTTTCAGCATTATCAATGATAGATTACATTGTCCTGTTTGAGGAAGACACACCGTATGAGCTTATTAAGGATGTCCGGCCTGATGTGCTTGTGAAGGGCGCTGACTGGGAAAAAGAGGACATTGTCGGAAATGATATTGCAAAGGAAGTTCATACGATAAGGTTTGTTGACGGGGTCTCAACAACTGAGATAATCAGAAAGATCAAAGCGGGCTCAGGCCTGTAAGCTTCCCTTCTTCAAGGAATATAAGGGCCTTGTTGATGTCCTCCCGTGCACCTGCTATAAACACCACGTCTCCTGTTTTCAGAATGAGCTTCGGGTCGGGGCTTATTTTCATATGACCCTTGCGCTCTATTGCTATGATTGTGGTGTCTGTGTTTTTCCTGAACTTAAGGTTTTCGAGGGACTCACCTAATGCGTGTGAAGTGCTGTTAATGCGGAAAAGTTCAATGCCGATCTTTGAAATAACATCAAGCTTGTCGAAAACAGGTTTTTTCACCCCGGTGCCTGTCTGTCTTAATGCCATGTACCCGTCCTCCCGTATCATGTCGATGAAGTTGAATATCTCGTTCTTCGGCATACGGTACTGGTTCAGGACGGTTGAGAATATCTCGACCGATGTCTCGAATTCCTCGGCTATGACCTCGTCAGCGCCGAGTTTGAGCAGGTCATCCACCTCGGCAATATAGCGGGTCCTTGCGATTATAAAAAGCTCCTTGTTCATCTTTTTTGCGGTCCTTACAATATTTCTGCATGAAGCGGCGTCAGATATAGCGATCACCACTGTCTTTGCAGTTTTGATGCCGAGCCATTTGAGGGTCACCTCGTTCGTGCCGTCACCGTAATATATCGGCTCCCCCTCTTTTTTCAGTTTTTTGACAGTATTTGTGTTCAGCTCAAGAATTACGTATGGGATCTTTGCTTCCTTCAGCACCCGGGCAAGGTTTCTGCCGTTCAGTCCGAACCCTATAATTATCACATGGCCGATCCTCCTTTCTGCGGCACCTTCTGTCTTTGATACCTTCTTTAAACTTTCGAACCTCCGAAGTAATTTCCGGGAGCTTAGTCTGGCAGCAACAGGGTGGGAGGCCTGTATAAGGAAGGGTGTGAATATCATCGTCAATATCGATGCTGACAGGAACCACTGGTAAAGTTCTGTCTCTATCAACCCTGCATTCAGACCTGCCACCGCAAGCACGAATGAGAATTCCCCTATCTGGGCAAGGTGCATGCTCGACTGAACGGCTGTGCGCAGGGGTCTTCCCATGACATACATCGAGAAAAAACCGGTCATCCCCTTCAATATGATTATTCCAAGGACAAGTGCAAACACCAAAACATAATTGTCAAAAAAGAAAAATGTATCCATGAGCATGCCGACAGATATAAAGAAAAGTCCGTTAAAGCTGTCCCTGAAGGGCAGTATTGTCGAGATGGCCTCATGGGCATATTCTGATTCCGAAATAACAAGGCCTGCCAGGAACGCCCCGAGGGCAAGGGATAGGCCGAATTCTGATGTAAGCAGCGCAATACCAAAGCAGAGGATAAGAATGGAAAGCACAAAGAGTTCACGGTTCTTCGTGCGCACGACCTGATGCAGCAGGTTAGGAACAAGCCACTTGGCTGAGAGCAGGACCGCGGCAATAATAAGAAGGGCCTTTCCGAAGGTGGTGGTCAGTTCAAAGACCCCGCCGTCCCCGGACATAATGGGAATAAGGAGCATGAAAGGGACTATGCAGAGGTCCTGGAAAATGAGTATTCCAACACTGGTCCTTCCATGCGGGGTGTCTATCTCGGCTTTGTCCGAGAGCAGTTTCATCACTATTGCCGTACTGCTCAGGGCGGTAAAGAAGCCTGCGAACACCGCTGTTTTCATGCTGCCTATCCATTGATAGGAGATCAGGCTTGCCAGGGCAACGGTTGTTATGACCTGGAGTCCGCCTATGCCGAATATCTCCAGACGCATCTTCAGAAATCTGGCGAGGGAGAACTCCAGTCCGATCGTAAAAAGCAGGAGGATAACACCTATTTCAGCAAACACCTTGATCGTGTCAAGGTCCTTGATGAAATGCAGGCCGTACGGGCCGAGCATAATACCGGCCAGCAGAAAACCGACAATAGACGGGACCTTTATCCTGTGGAGAAGAAAAACAACGAATGCGGATATCCCGAGTACAATTATTAAAGATTTTAGAAAAACCAGTTCGCCCATTTAGATAACTTTACATGTTTGAGTTATTTTGTCAAATATTATAGTTGCTTATATATTCTTATACATCGTACGATCCATGGTAATTCTTGACTTTGGGCATCTGCAATTATATAATGCGTAAATCCCCGTAATCATAACGAAAATTATATTCCATCAGGAGGTATTAAAATGACTGATATTTTTAGAAAACTGTTTCTTCTGGCTGCCGGCTTATGCCTGGTCATGTCCGCTGTTTCATGCACACAAAAGGAAGCGGACACCATTAAATTAGGGGTTGCGGGCGCGCATAGCGGTGACCTTGCATCTTACGGACTGCCTTCACTAAAAGCGGCTGAGCTTGTGGTTGCGGACATAAACGCAAAGGGCGGCATTCTCGGCAAAAAGGTTGAGATACTTGCTGAAGATGATGCCTGCAAACCTGAGATAGCCACCAATACCGCGACAAAGCTCATATCCGGAAATGTCCATATTGTGCTCGGGCATATATGCAGCGGCGCCACAAAGGCGGCCCTCGGCATATACAAGGCATCCGGGATCGTGACGATGTCTCCCTCAGCCACAAACCCTGACCTTACGCATAGCGGTAACTACCCAAACTTTTTCAGGACAATAGCATCTGACGATGCGCAGGCAAAGCTTGAGGTTGATTTTGCTGTTGATATTCTTAAACTATCAAAGATCGCCGTACTGCATGACAAGGGCGATTACGGCAAGGGCCTCGCAGAGTTCGCAAAGACATTCATCGAACACTCCGGCAATGCCGAGATGGTCCTGTATGAGGGCATCACCCCCGGGGCAGTCGATTATACCGCTGTTGTCCAGAAGATAAAGATGTCAGGTGCTGAGGCCGTGATATTCGGGGGCTACCACCCCGAGGCATCAAAGCTCGTGATGCTCATGCGCAAGAAAAAGATGGACACGATCTTTATCTCTGACGATGGCGTGAAGGACGATACATTTATAAAAGTGGCAGGAGAGTACGCAGAGGGCGTCTACGCAACAGGCCCCAGGGATGTCTCCCGGAACCCGCTTGCCATTGCAGCGAGCGAAGCCCATAAAAAGGCATACAAGTCAGACCCCGGGGCATTCTTTTTAAATGCCTATGCCGCAACGCAGGCGCTTTTGAACGCGGTCGAAAAGGCCGGCACGACCGATTATTTTGCTGTCACCCAGGCCTTGAGGACTCAGTATGTGGATACCCCGCTCGGTAAGATAAGCTTTGATGAACGCGGTGATGCCATCGGGGTTGGTTTCTCGATGTATCAGGTCAAGGACGGGGTTTATGTTGAGATAAAGTAGGTATCATCATTATTTAATATATAGAAAAGGGACAGCTGATTATCAGCTGCCCCTTTTGTCTGTTTTTGACGCTCGTTTTTCCGGCTTACACGAACTCAGCAAAGAGATCGTAATCCCCTGCCTTTGTTATCTTTATGTTCCTGAAATCTCCCTGAGCAATGACGGCCGTTCCCTTTTTTATAAGAACCAGGCCGTCGACCTCGGGCGCGTGGCCCATTGTCCTGCCCGCAAAATATTCCGTTCCCTTGAATGAACAGACACCGTCAATGATCACTTCAGCCTGTTTGCCTACCATCGCACGGTTTTGTTTGAGGGAGATGTCCTGCTGTATCCGCATCAGGGTGTCGAGTCTGCGCGTCTTTTCAATGTCGCTGACAGGGTCGCCCAGCTTGTATGCGGGGGTGCCTTTTTCCGGCGAGTATTTGAATGCACCGAGCCTGTCGAATTCGAATTCCTTGACAAAAGAGCATAGCTCATTAAATTCCTTTTTGGTCTCGAGCGGGTAGCCGGTTATAAGTGTGGTCCGTATGATCACGCCCGGCACGGTTTTTCGTATTTTTTCAATGACCTGTTTCAGTTTTTTTGTGGTTATCTTTCTGTTCATTGAACGCAGGATATTGTCGGATATATGCTGGACCGGAAGGTCTATGTATTTACAGATATTTTCAGCGTCCCTTATGGTCTCGAGCATTTCAGTATCCACATGGGCTGGATGACAATAAAGCAGCCGCAGCCAGCGGAGGTTCTCCACCTTTGAGAGCTTGCGCAGAAGCCGGGGGAGACTTCTCTTGCCGTATAAGTCTGTTCCGTACTGGGCTGTGTCCTGCCCTATGATATTGATCTCCCTGACCCCGCGTCCGGTCAGCTCCTGTGCCTCCCTGATTATATGGGCTGTCCTTCTTGACTTGTAATCTCCCCGTATTGAGGGGATGGAGCAGAATGAGCACCGGTTACTGCATCCTTCCGATATTTTTATATATGCGGAATGCCCCAGTCCGAGCAGGGTCCGTTTTTCCGCGAATGACTGGTAATACGTACCGCCCAGTGCGGTTATAATATTCCTGTGATCAGCAACGCCGAAGAAGCCGTCCACTTCCGGCATTTCGCGCTTCAGTTCTTCCAGTCCCTTCTGCACCAGGCATCCGAAGACAAAGACCTTTTCTATGAGCCCCTCTTTTTTCAGGTCTATGATCTCTGATATCATGTTCTTTGATTCAGTGACCGCTGTGTTTATGAAACCGCAGGTATTGATGAGGACAATGTCCGCATCCTGCACATCGCCTGTAAATGAGAAACCGGCCCGCGCGAGCAGGTTAAGGAGATATTCGGAATCCACCGTGTTCTTGGCGCATCCCATTGTGATAAGGCTTATTTTTTTCATTTTGCGTCCTTCTGCTGAAATGAGCTGTA
>CBFDEG010000067.1:0-13399 GCA_965603765.1 uncultured bacterium
AACAAAAAGAACAATTCATTGCACAGCCAACCTGTGATGAAAGGCAAATAGAATACTTATTATGAAACGGAATAAGGACGGTTTCAATTGTGTGATCGTCTTTAAGCTTAAAAAGAAATTTTACCGTTCGATCTTTTGACTCATGAACCGTATCGATCTCGGGCAGAGAAAAGTCTAAATTATTTTGAAAAAAGGCCAAGGAACCTTTTGCAATATTCTCATTGCAATGAGCAGTTTCTTTTTTCTTATAATGCCAATTAAATAAAATAGCCGCTGCTGAGTGGTGTAGATCATTCTGATCTAGAAACACTTCCAGGTCCGAATGATTTAGATCATAAAAGGATTGTTTCAAAATATTTATTTAACAAGCTCTATCCCTGTATCTGTGATCTTTATTTTATGTTGTTTATATAGTCTGCCGATTGCCTGCTTAAAAACTTTTTTACTTATTTGAAACTCATTTTTTATATCTTCAGGGGAACTTTTATCGTTAAGCCCGGATTTCCCACCAGCTGCCTCAAGATGTTCCAGGATTTTGTCAGAAGTTGAAAAAAGATGATAGACTGACTTCGGTTGCATGGAAACATCTATCTTTCCATCTTCTCTAACAGATTTTATATATGCTTTGAGTTTTTGGCCTTCCTGGTAATCGTCATAGATCTGATTTCCATAAACCAACCCTGTATACTCATCATTTATCGCTACTTTTATCCCCAGATCAGTAAAGGCATATATCTCCACATCTACTTCCTGCCATAGAGTGAACACTCCCGACTCAACTGTTTCCTTTAAATGCTCATATTTATTTTTCATTTTTCTACCTCAAATATATCAAGTTGCCTTGATACTATCTAAATTATCGATCAGTTTTTTATCCCGCTCAGTCACAAGATTTATCACCAGCCCGGGTCTGCCGGCACGGGCAGTTCTTCCGGCCCTATGAATATAATTCTCCATTTCTTTAGGCAGATGATAGTTGATAACACATTCAACATGCTCAACGTCAAGTCCTCGCGATGCAAGATCAGTTGAAATGAGTATGTCTATTTTTCCATCCCTGAATTTTTTAAGATTTGCTCTACGTTCCTTTTTGTCCATTTCACCGCGAAATATTCCACACTTATAATTATTCTTCCAAAGTTCCGCTGCCAGTTTATCGCATTGTTCTCTCGTGTTGGTAAAGATCAACACTCCTGCTTTTACATCTTTTTTAAGTATTTCTTCAAGAAGAGGAAAACGCTTACCTCGAATCACTGACTCATTCCTGGTAGTGAGGGTAGGGACAACCCGATTACTCCCTGCACTTCTGATCACCTTAACTCCGGAAAATAGGGTGGTCATGAGTTTTTGCACAATTGGTGGAATAGTTGCAGAGAACAAAGCCATTTGAAGATCCGGAGAACAAGCCTTCCTAATGGTGTTTGCAGTTGGAAGAAAACCCTGATCTAACATTTGATCTGCCTCATCAAATACGATCATGCGTACATCAATTAAGCTAAGGCCCCGGTCAAGAAGTTTCACTATGCGGCCAGGTGTGGCAACAAGAACTTCGAAAGATCCAGCAATATTTTTCTTTGACTCATCCAGGGTTGTACCGCCAAGTGCAGATCGAACACGTAGTCGTGTTGTATGGGTAAAGATCTTAAACACTTTTGCCACCTGCTCACCAAGTTCTCTCGTGGGAACAATAACTATAGCACGAGGTTGCCTGGCAATACTGATGGGTTGACCCTCATTTTCCAAAGTTTTTAGCGCATGAAGAATGGGTAACACATACGCCAGTGTCTTTCCGCTTCCAGTCTCAGCAACACCGGCTACTGAGGATCCAGCAAGTAATTCAGGTAAAGTAAGATCCTGGATCTCAGTAGGCGTCACCAGTCCCTTATTGCGAAGTGTCTCTTGAAGAGAAGGAAGTAATTTAAAATCATCAAATGAACTCATATCTTTTTATCCTTATATTATATATTGGTTAAATTTTCTGGAAAGCCATTTAATATACCATAGCTTGGGGTCAACCTCGATATGAAAAGCGATTCAGAGCATGCAATGACAGCTGCAGCAACTCTCCCCTATAAGCTATAACCCATTACCCATAACCCATTAATCTTTTCTGTCCTTACCTTACCTTCCACACTGTCCCGCTGTCCCACTTCCCCGCCCACTGTTTCTAAAATAGTCAAAGGCAAGCAATAAAAAGTGCTTGCCAATTTGAAAGATTCGACCCCACAGATATACACTAGTGTATATATATTAAGATACCTTACAAACAATAACTTTAAAATGAGGATAGATTATGGGATGGTTTTTCGGAGCAGGTTTGGGATGGTTTGTAGGTGGCCCCCTTGGTGCCATTGTAGGTGCCGCAATTCAATCGGCACTTTCCAGTATGACACAGCAACAGGTAAAAAGCAGCCAGGGGCAGACCAATGAGGAAGCGATATTTGTCACCAACCTCGTTGCCGTCATGACGAAGATATGTATGGCCGATGGCCATATAAGCAAGGAAGAGCGAAATGTTATTCATAATTTCTTTGCACAATCTCTCAAATATAGCGGTGAACAGCTGAGATTTATCGATGCGATCATTGATGAGACAGACAGGAGAAACCCCGACCTAAGGCAGATCTGCCTTGCCATTGATAAAGTTGCCAACCATGAACAGCGGTTTGTTTTCCTTGACCTTGCCTACAGTATTGCAACTGTCGATCATGTCATAACTGATGGTGAACAGAGAGCCATTGACGAAATTGTATCTGCATTCAATCTGTCCCATGAAGAACATGAAAGTATCAAGTCAAGGCACCCCATTGCCAAAGCGGCTGATCATTACACAGTTTTAGGTGTTGACAGCAGCGCCAGCAACGAGGAACTCAAAAATGCCTACAGGCATCTGGCCAAGCAATACCATCCCGACAAGGTCAGCCATCTTGGTGGAGAGCTGGTTGAGTTTGCCCATCAGAAATTTCTGGAGATTAGCGAAAGTTATCAGGCCTTAAGGACGCAGAGGGGATTTTAACCCGAAGTTCGGCCATATCGGTTCTGCTATGGTGTGATGGATAAGAATTTTAATTTCAGATATTTTGTTTAGCAGCCTCTCCGTCCGCAGGAATCTGAGTAAGAGTATTAATCTTAACAAAAGGAAAATGAGTAGGTGTTTTAAATAATGTTGAGATTGGTAAACAAATGCGAATAGATCGCAGTACTGTAAGTCAGGACCGGAGCTAGTTGGGGGAGAGCCTGAAAACATAAAAAGGTCAGGGTGCCTTTAAGTCACCAGGAGGAAAAAGCCTTACAGACAAAGATGCGAACTTATTGAATTGGAGAATTTTGAATGGCGAAGAAATATTATGTAGTCTGGAAAGGCCGAACAACAGGGATTTTTACAGACTGGAATAGTTGCAAGAAACAGATAGATAAGTTTCCCGGTGCACAATATAAGTCTTTCAAAACGCGTGAAGAAGCAGGGGCGGCATTCAAGAACAGGTCCGTCAGCTCTAGCTCCTCTAGAGATTCAGCAGTTAAACCAAAAGCAAAAACATCTAGAAATTCAATAGCAACACTTACTTCTGAGCAAGTGCAGAAAGTATCTGTTGATACAAAGATATTTACCGATGGGGCCTGTGATCCAAATCCAGGAAAGGCTGGGTCAGGTATAGCAATATATCGTCATAATCATATTAGCGAGCTTTGGTACGGGCTATATAATCCTACTGGAACAAATAATACAGCCGAACTAAATGCGTTTTATCAAGCGCTAAGTATTTCTAAATCCGAGTTGGCTTCCGGAGTTTCTGTCTCTATTTTCTGTGATTCAAAGTATACGATCCAGTGTATTACTCAGTGGGCAGATGGTTGGGAGAAGAAAGGTTGGAAAAGGAGTGGCGGTGAAATAAAAAACCTGGAATTGATACAGAAAATGCATGCTTTATATAAGTCTCTAAAAGATAAAATAAAAGTATGTCACGTTAATGGGCATGTTGGTATAGAGGGGAATGAATTAGCTGACCGTATGTCAATGTTAGCCATAGAATCCCAGGAAGACAAGTTTTGTTTATATAAAGAAGATATCGATATAGACCAAATATTGTCTATGAGAACTGGTTGACCCCTCAACTTGAAATGCAGCGGTATGATATGTGGTGGCTGCGTAAGCTTCCCCTCTAAGTTGACACTTCTAAACTAGAGTTTTCGGCATATCGTTCCATGTATTCCGCTGGTGTCATATGTCCCAGCGAGTAATGAGGACGCTCCTCATTGTAACCTATCATCCACCAGTATGTTTGCTCCCGTGCTTCCTGATATGTTGCTCCGTCAGAAGCACATCCGGGCAGTTCGGGGACTTCAGCAATAAAAGCGCTGTCTTCTTTACTCCAGTAAATGATTATCTCGTATTTACTCATACGTTCCCTCTCCAAATTTATGTCGTATTATAACATTCTGATATTTTAGAAATACTGTCAGTTTTGACAGCGGGAAAGGTGGAGCTGCTGATTTAGGAATATCTCTGCAATTCGTCCGGTTCAATTGCGAACGCGCGTTCGCAATTGGGAAGGATTTGTGATATTTTACAGTCAGTTGCAGGATATGTTTATTAATTTTTAGGTGGGAAAGTTGGGAAGGAATCGGTAATCTGCTTTAATTTATTATCTTATTTCCATAATCCTCTTTTATTTTCCTTTGCTTCTCGTTCATAACGAATAAAGTCATCGCGGTATTTAAAGCGGAACTTCCTGAATACAGTCGCGTAACCCTGTTTGACAAGCTCTGCGTTGAGGAAAGTTTTGTCTTCGAGATATACATAAGCGAGCAGCCGCCCGTATTTGTCCCGCTTCTGCCAATCGTATTCAAGCCTTATCTTTTTCCCCTCGGTCATTTTTTTTGTTAAGGCCGAGGCTTCCCTGTTAAAAGGTTCTGCCTTTGTGTAGGGCCCGTCCTTTTCAGGCGTATCAACGCCTATGAGCCGCACCTTTTCTTTCTTCCCGTCAATGATCACTATGATAGTGTCTCCGTCGATCACATAAGAACAGTAATGAAGGTTGTCGGAAGGGGAAGGTCTGTTTTCTGCCTTTGTGATACTCTGGGAGAGGGTGAGCAGAATGATTATCAGAGGGGTTATTGTTGCAAGTACATTTTTATTCATTTAATGAGAAATTTACCATAAATATACAGTACAAGCAATAGGATTGGTAAGCTGTTGGTGGTGTCGTATCTTTAGCTGTGATAGTGACCTTACCCATCCATCATTTCGTCCACTTTAACGGCGTAATTAGTTCATTAAAGAAATCCCACTTTTTTGTAAGATGCCGGTAACGACCGGCAACAATGGCTGGAGAAATGCCAAGTTTTTTAGCTAAACTGATAACTTCTTTTTTAGAACGAAAACTTTTAATTGCGGAATTATAAGATGATGGGATTAGAAACTCAGAAGCAAAGCGGTCGGCCCGCATCTCCCGGGGATCGGTCTTGCTGCCATCATTTATTAACAGGTCTTTCTTTCCATCGTGAAGTATATGCCCGGCTTCATGAAAAAATGAAAACCAGAATATGTCTGAGCCTTTGCCTCTAAGATTGAGCAATATCATTGCCTTGCGCGGTGATAGCCATTTGGTTGCACCACACCAGGGCACTTTCTTCATTTCTTTGACAAAGGTTATAGCAACCCCAGCTTCAGCACATAGACTTTTCATTTCAGGTTGAAATACCTCTTGTGAAGTGCGGGTTAAACCACGAATTGTCTCTAATGCGTTCTCAAAGCGTTTTTTATCATGAGGCTGGCAGTTAATACCATGTGCCTGTATTTCTCCCTGTCTGATCCATGCAGAGGCAGGTCCTGGTTGTGATTCAAAACAGTTAGACCTGCGAGCAGCGACAGCAGGCTCTTCCCATATATCTTCCCATGACTTCACACTGCTAACACCATAAAAGGCAAGAGTCTCCCTGAGCAATTCAACTTTGTTAGTACGTTGACGCAACAATCCTCTTTCAGTCAGTTCTTTAGTAGGGATGGTCTTTAGCCAGTTCAAGTCAAATTCCAAGCGTTTGCGTTCTTGAACCTTCGCAAGCTGTTCCTGATACTGGGCTTCAAGTTTATTCCAAAAATTCGCAGGGGTACCCGTGACCAGTTCAAGACGGTTTGCTGTCTCATAACTTATCGGTTGCTCTCCTTTAAAGATGCGATTAAGTGTCTGTACTGTCAGACCGGTACGCAAGGCCAGTTCTTTTTGTGTCATATCCAGAGCTTCCATCGTCTCCTGAAGCGAAGCGCCTGGCGGCACCGCATAATCGGGTTCAAAACTGTATTTTTTACTTGGACTCATAAGTCACCTCTATTTGTGGGTATCCTTTATGGCAATGATTTCTATTTCTCTGACCTTACTGCGATCTATAGCCTTGTCCTTGAATCGTGAAACAGGATTTTCTGCGGGAACAAAAAGTAGTCTGTAAGGATGCTCAAGGTCTACTGAGAATTGTCCTTCCTGCTTTCCTGATAGTTCGTGACAACGTGCTGGTGGATGGTGTGATATTTCCTGTAGTGATTCTGCAGCTTTCTTGTCTTAAAGTATATCTTCATAGAGCTTAAATGTCAATATAAAGATTAACATAATATGTTAATCTTTTCGTGGAGCCTTGAATGGTTCAACCATTGCAAGGATGGTTTTGTTTTATTATTGTTTGTTGACACTGACAACTAATCTTCATCTATTTTTATAGTTCTATATTATTAAAGATAAAAATTTAAGGGTTGTTTGCTATTGCAGGAAAAGATACGCCCCAACAGCCATTCCCCCGAATGAAAGATTTTAACATATTAACAACAGGTGAGGGGTACGAGGTTAGGGGTGAGAGGAATAGTAAGTCGTTCTAAATAGAGCAAATAAAAAGGGCAGGTCAGAGACCTGCCCCTACGTGCGCTTTTATAATTTAATACGCTCTTTCAATATGTCCTTTGAGCTCTTCCACTTCCGGAGTATACCCTTCAGTCTTACGTCCAAAACATACACCGAGTGTTTCATAGAAAGATACGATGTTCAGGTCAACATGTCTCTGCTTAATGACCTCTGCGGTCGCCTGATAGGATATCTTTGAGCCCTTTACCTTTACGATACTGTTGCCGCCCATGTCTTTTGAGAGCAGGACTACTGCTGCTGCGCCTGCTTCCTTGCCGAAGTTGACATCGTAGGATGTGGCGCGTCCTGCCCTGACAAGGTGTCCGGGGTTGACCTCTCTTATTTCAGGGAGTTCGTAAATGCCGGGGACGAGGATGTTGTTCCTTTTCATGAATTCCTTCATCTCAGGGTCTTTCTTCATTATGCCTTCGAGTCTCTGCCTGACATATTTCCCTGCGCCTGCAAGCTTCTTGTGCCCGAATGCATCCAGTCCGGCGCTGTCGTCAGTGATTACACCGCCTGCGGTGTCTTTCATTCCTTCTGCGGCAACTATTGTGTATGTCCCAGCCTTCACATCGCTGTTCTCAACACGTGATATGAATCTTTCTTTGAAATGTTTGTAGACGATATCAAAATCAACAGGTATCTCAGGGATCAATATGCAGTCAGCGTCTCCGCCGATGCCGCCTCTAAATGCTGTATGTCCCGCATATCTTCCGAATGCTTCAAGTACGATCGCGCGGTTGTGGGTGTTTCCGGTTGTTTTCAGGTCAGCTACCATCTCGGATATCCTGTTAATTGTGGAGTCACCGCCAACGCTGTATGTCTGGAGGTCAAGGTCCATGGTCTTCGGGGCATGCACGCAGAGGATTCCCTGTGCTGCCAGGTCGACCATGACACTGCCGGAATCGTCGCCCCCGCTTATTACAAGGCCGCCTATATTGTGTTTTTCGAGGCCCTTTTTGATGCGGTCATATTTTTGCTCATTTTCTATCTTTTTGACCTTTACCCTTGAGTTCCCTACCTCGGAACCTGCCCGTTCAGCGCGGATAAGATCGATCCTGTTCTCTGTAAGCACTGTAACGTCATCTACATCGATCAGGTTATAAAGCCCTGCGTAGCCATTCGGGATGACAACAGCCTCTATTCCCATGGAGAGCGCCATAAGTGCGGCCCCTTTTATAACGCCGTTCAGTCCTCCGCAGTCACCGCCGCTTGATAATATTCCAATTCTTTTTAAAGCCATATCTATTCCCTCCTTTAAATATATGTTTCAGATAAGTTACTAGTAGAATAAGGTAAATTTTAACACATTCCTGATAAGAGTGTGAAAATATGAATGCGCTGCAGGGGCACGGTGTCCGTGCCCTTTTTCTAAAGGGTTCCCTTGGTAGAGAGCACGCCTTTTGTGCCTGCATGTATCTCAACAGCAGACCTGAGCGCCCTGCCGAATCCCTTGAAGATCGCCTCGATAATATGGTGTGGATCCCGTCCGTACTGCAGTATTATGTGAAGGTTCATTCCCGCGTTGTTGGAGACTGACCTGAAAAAATCTTCAAATATTGAAATGCCGAGGTCCTGGACCTTTGAATTGCCTTTCGGAGCCTTAACATTGTAGACCAGGTACGGCCTTCCGCTCAGATCGAGTACGACCTGCGCAAGGGTCTCATCCATTGGAGTCATGGCCTCTCCGTAGCGCCTGATCTGGAGCTTCTCTCCTAGAGCCTTTTTTATTGCTTCACCAAGCACAATGCCGAGGTCTTCTATAAGATGATGATAATCGATCTCAATGTCCCCTTTTGCCTGTACGTCAATATCTATATGGCCGTGTCTCGACATGAGGCTCAGCATGTGGTCAACAAATGGTATGGTTGTGTTTACGTTATATTTCCCCTTGCCGTCGAGATTGATGTCCATCTTTATGTCGGTCTCGCTGGTCTTTCGTGCGACCTTTGCTTTTCTGGCCATGTATGCCCTCCCAATAATCGAATTATGCTTCAATCATATTATCATAAAACCTGTTTAAGTGCCTTCATGAACAGGTCATTTTCACGCGGGGTCCCGATGCTCACCCTGAGGCAGTCTTTGACAGCTCCGGTCATGTTGCGTATCAGGATGCCCTTTTTCAGCAGACCATTGAAAACAGCGTCCGCATTTTCTGTCTTAAAGAGAATGAAGTTCGCATCGGACGGAAATGTGCTGATACCCTCCATGTTATCCATAGCTTTGAAAAGCCTTTTTCTTTCAGTGATGATCGAGCGGAGAGAGCTTTTGAGCTCTTTTGTGTTCCTTAAAATATCCACCGCCGCTTTCTGAGAGAGGGCGTTAACGTTAAAGGGGAGCCGTACCTTGTTCACTTCATGAATGATCTCAGGGTCTGCGACCATGAAACCTATCCTAAGCCCGGCAAGTCCGATCTTGCTCAGTGTCCTCAGGACGACCAGGTTGCGGTATTCTTTGAGCAGAGGGATGAATGAGCTCTTGTCAGAGAACTGCTGATATGCCTCATCAACTATCACAAGGCCTTTTGAGTGCTTCAGTATTTTCATGATACGGTCTGAAGAAAAACTGTTGCCGGTCGGGTTGTTCGGAGAACTTAGAAATATCAGTTTCGGTTTTTCTTTTTTAATTAATTTGAGCATAGCGGCTGTATCGAGGTCAAATTCAGTATCAAGCGGTATGGATATATGCCTTTCATCGAGCGCCTGTGAAATGATGCCGTACATTGAAAAGGTCGGTGTCGGGTACAAGACCGGCCCGCCGAAGGTAGTAATAAGATACTGTATGATCTCGTCAGAGCCGTTGCCGTGAAGGATGCAGTCAGCCTTGACCTTCAGGTCCTTTGCAACAAGGTTTCTGAGCTCTCCTGCCTCGGGGTCAGGGTACTTGTTCGTTGAGACGGTTTTAAGCACTTTGTAACCGTAAGGGCTCTCGTTCGCATCGAGCTTTACTTTGCAAGAGACCTCTTTTGCCTGGTACGCGGTCAATGAAAGTACATTTGGTTTTACGAGTTTTTTGATGTTCATACCGGAAAATTATAACACAAGTTCAAGCGGAAAGGTCTTTAATGAGTCAACGGGGGGTGAGTTCTAATCTCTTCTGGATAACGGCCTGCCAGATGATATCACCAGTATGCCGAGACCGATGCATGTCAGGACCACGCCGGATGAAAAAAGGTACCTGTATGGAATATGGATCTGTCCTATTGCGAGCATCATGTTGCCGAGGTTGCCGAAGAAGTTCGAAGACAGGCATATTCCGGGCTGCGGATGGAATTCCGTAATAAAGGGCATCGGCGCTGTCGGCAGGCATATCCCTGCAAGTATGATCAGCAGAGCGATCTTTTTTGTTGTTATCATCCGGGCTATTCTACTGTGAACCCGGCGGTATCGAGCACATTGTCCTCAGCATCCAGGAGTTCCACTTTCCAGCTGCCTTTCCTGCCGCGAATTGTTTTAGCAGAGTATGTGCGCCATCTTGAACTCTTTTTTACCGGAAGCTCGATGATGTCCAGCTGTTTGTCCTCATGGTACCAGACGAACTTTGCAACAGTGTCTTCAGCGATGCGTCTTGCCTCAAGAAAACAGTAGACCTTCTCTGTTACAGCAGGAAAAATATTTACAGTCCCGACCGGCTCCCTGTTTTCTATGCTTCCTGCGATAACAAGTCTCCTGACACTGAAGGCAGGTTCGTTGTCGGCTGAGCCGTTCTCGGCTTCAGCAAAAACCGCGGATGCTGTAAAAAGGAGCAGTAAGGATATTGATATTGATACAATTGTCTTTTTCATGTTTAACCTCCATTATCGGGCCTGCAGGCCCTGAAATAGTTATACGGGATTATTCTGCGCTTAAATTGAGGCTTGCCGCCACCTCGTCAATGATTCCTTTTAATATAGGTTTTTGTTTTAAGAGAAACCCTTCAAAAAGTGCATTGTCGCATACATTATTTATCAGTCTCGGTATGCCTTTTGTGTAATTATGGACAGCGCTGACCGCTTCGGGAGAGATGATCTCCTCTTCATTTCCGGCGATCTTGAGCCTGTGTTTAATATATGCGCTTGTTACATTCTCGTCCAGCCCTATGAGTTTATACTTTACAGCCACTCTCTGTTTCAGAGGCTCATCAAGGGCCATCACATCATCCAGCTCCGGAAGTCCGAAAAAGACGAAGGTGATGAGTTTGCCTTCAGGGCTTTCCATGTTGAGCAGGCCGCGGAACTCTTCCATTATCTCTTTGGATTCCAGCATCTGCATCTCGTCCATCAATACTACGGTCTTCATGCCGGATTCATATATTTCCATGAGCCTTTTATACAGCTGGCTGATTATTTCTATCTTGCTTTCAGCTACATTTTCGATCCCGAGCTGGACCGCAATTTTTTTCATAAGCCAGTCTGTCGTGACCGATGTATGGATAACAACAAGAAGCGCGGCCTCATATTTGTCTTCTTCCAGTTCCTCGAGCATTCTCCGCGCAAGGGTGGTCTTGCCTGTACCCACGCCGCCGAGCAGTACGGCCAGTCCCTTCATATTGTCCACTGCATATTTAAGCCTCAGCAGGGCTTCTGCGTGCTGTGAATTGTCGAAGAAATATTTATTGTCGACTGAGTTTGAGAATGGCTGTTCTTTTAAATTGTAAAATTCAAGATGGTCCACGTCCAGATCCTGTCAATATGTAAGGTTCATTATAAAATTTGTTGTAACTTGAAGTTAATTATAACATAGTTGGTAAAAGTCTATGGGTTAAACAGGGAAAATAATTAAAGGTGCGGAACCAGGACTAAATGTATGACACCCGGCTTTTCTTCGGTTTTTGTTCGGCAGGTGCTGAACTCAGAGACTCTATTTTATCAGCCGTGTCCTTGAATTCGGGGTCATCTGCATGGATCTCTGTGTACAGCTCAAGCGCCATGTTATTGTCTTTGTTATTCATGTATGCGCCTGCAAGCTCATACTTTATGCGCAGATATCTTCCGTCATCAGGAGGCAGGCTCTCAAGGATCTTTGTATATTCTTTGATCGCATACGTATATTCCTTTTTTTCCATATAGCAGGATGCTATCATGCTTGAACTCAGCAGCTGTCTTTCCGGGCTTCCTGCAGCTGTCTGGAACTCTTTTATGGCCTCATCGAACAGGCCCTTCTGTTTATAGTCCAGGCCCGCGGCATAGGCCGCTTCATGATCAACATCGGCGGGACTTTCATCAGCTCCAAGTTTGTTCAGCATGTCACTGAGCTCAGAGCCTGGAGCAGATTCAGGTATGTCCCGGGCGGTTTCAGGGACAGCGGTCTCTTCGCTGTTTTCAAACTGGCTGAACAGGTCTTGAAGTTCGGAATTTGTGGATGATGCCTCAGCTGGCTGCTGCGCCGGCTTTTCTTCATCAGCCGGTTTTTCGGCTTCCGGGAGGGCATTTATTGAACCCAGCTTCTTTTTTATTTCCTCGTTATCAGGGGCCGAGGATAGAAGGGCCCTGTAGATCTCGGCAGCTTCTTTTTCCATTCCCTGCTGTATAAAGAAATCTGCTTCCGCCTTTTTTTCCGCAAATTCTTCCGGAGATACTGCAGATCCTGCCGCAGCTGCAGCGGGCTCTTCGGCTGTTGTATCAGAAGGTGCCAGGTTGTCCATGAGAAGGGACTCTTCTATCTTTAGTTCCGATGTCTGTGCGGTTTCTGCCTGCGGGACATCATCATGCATGGCCATAAGCATATCTTCCATGAGGTTGCCTTCCGGTCCGGGCATTGCATGCTGCGGGGCCTCTGCCGCAGCAGGTCCTGTTGAAAGGTCAAGGACTGTTTCCTGCTCTTCTGCCGGGCTTTCAGGGGCAGGCTGTGCAATTCCGAGATTTATTTCGATCTCTCGTATCCTGCCGGACGCTTCGTTATCTTCGGGAGCCACTGCCAGCACTTCTTTATAAAGGTCCAGTGCACTCTCTTCCATTCCTTGTGCAGTGTATAATGCGGCAAGGTTTTTAAGTTCTCCAGTCAGTAGTTCGGTATCGCCTTTTGCCCTGTAGATATCGATTATCAGCTCGGTTGACTGTACCTGGTGCGATTCCCTGAAGTTGTTTAATAACTCGAGCGCTTCCGGCCATTTTTTTTCATTCACGGCATCTTCAATGCATGGAAGCATTACTTCCCATGCATCGTTATACATTTTCTTATATATAGAGATAGTTCCTAAAAGTTCTTTTACATGCAGGTCAGCAGGGTCTGTCTCTGCAGCTTTTGTGAGCATGGCGTGGGCTTTATCGGTATTGCCGGCCTTGATGGCCATATTCGTGTAAGCGGTCAGAGTCTCTTTATTGCCCGGTTCAAGTGACAGGGCCTTTTCAAGGTAGGTGAATGCTTTTTCAGTGTCGCCTTTTTTTTCTGAGGTATTGCCGAGTCCTGTGATCGCCTGTATGTTTTCATTATCAAGGCTTAGCGCCTTCTGATAGAACTCGTCAGCATTTTCAATCTCATCTTTGAGCAGATAAACCGAGGCTATTTCAGTATATTCGTTGGCAGCCCGTT
>CBFDEG010000068.1:0-13345 GCA_965603765.1 uncultured bacterium
CACTTTCTTCTGCCTTGAACTCCTGGATGTACCCGATAATCGCATTGAGGAGCACAACAGTCATAATGACACCTGTGTCTATATGTTCTCTAAGAAAAAATGTAACAATGGCTGCTAATAACAGGATGTAAATTAAAGGGCTTGTGAATTGGTGAAGGAGTATTTTGACTTTATTTATCTTCTCTTCTTCGGCAAGTTTGTTTGGGCCGTACTGTATAAGGCGTTCCTTTACCTCCTTATCAGTCAACCCTTCTTCCGAAGCTTTGAGCTTCCGGAAAACATCTTTTGAATCAAGTTGATACCAGTTCATATATATCTTTTTTTTAAAACACTCAACAGATCTAATACTGCATTGCTTTCCCTGTATATAGTTACTACACCAATAAGTGTTGAGGTAAAATAAAAAATACGGTCCGGTTCAAAAAAATATGGTCAACGAATAATTGAATCCCGGCAATGAATGTTTCCATAATACATTGTATCAAAATAATTTTATGTGTCATAGACGGCACACTTTTTTATTTGTAAATAGCGGTCAGCTTTTGAAAATAGTGCAGGAAAGCTTGAGGGTGTTATTCTTGCCGGCAGGGTCCCTTGATGGATCGATGGCCTAAATAAATACCCCTTCAGCGACCTTGATGACCCGGCCGCCGACATTTATATCGATCTCTGAATCTTTTATTTCTGCTCTAAGGAAAAGCAGAGAGGGTCTGCCTATCTCGTGGCCCTGCTCAACCCGAATATTTATATCATCTTTTTTATAATATTGGTGTTTGAGAAGGTATCCGGCAAGACAGCCGGCTGCGCTTCCGGTTGCCGGGTCCTCAGGGATGCCGTAGCAGTCAGCAAACATCCTGGCATTCATGTCATTGGCTGTATTGTAGGTTTCAGGGCAGAAAATGAATATTGCCTTTGCCTCCGACTTTTCTATAAGCCTGTAATATTTTTCATGGTTTATAGATGCTCTTTTAACGTCATCGAGCTTTTTCATGGGGACCAATATGAACGGCAGGCCTGTGGAGACTGCCTGCACAGGGTAGTCCTGGTCGATAGCGTCCTTATCAATGGATAACACCTCGGCCACTGTCCCGGCATCAAAGGTCTCCCCGAAAACAGGGTCTTTCTGTTTCATCCAGAGCCGGTCAATTTCGTTCCTGTTATATTTTATTGCTACTGATATCTGGCTGGTAAGATAGTTAAGTTTTATTTTTTTTACGGGTTTTCTTATGATCTCCCTCTGCAGTATAAAGGCGGTTCCGAGTGTCGGGTGGCCTGCAAAGGGGATCTCTGTTTCAGGTGTGAATATCCGGACATCATATCCGTTGTCCTCTCTTTTGCCTGATATGATAAAGGTGGTCTCTGAATAGTTCATCTCCTTTGCTATCTTCTGCATATCATCTGTGGAGAGCATCCCGGCATTGAGGAATACGGCAAGCTGGTTTCCGGAGTACCGTTCCTCTGCAAATACATCTACTATATTGAAAGTCAGTTTTTTCATAATCCTGTATATTATAAGTGTTCAGTTTTTGTAATGAGGTCAGATTATATACCATTTGCAATGAATTGAAAACAGGTAAGCGCTGAAAAGGCCTGCCGGAGAAAGATTCGGGCATCTTTTCAGGAGGTTTGCTGTTTGTGCTTGCTTTACAGATGGTTTGTGGTGATAATATTAGCCTGTTTTTTATATAATGTATTGATTTAGTTGTTGTTTAGGAGATATTTGTATGAAAGTAGCTGTTGGTATTGATATCGGCGGGACAATAACCAAGTTCGTTCTTGCCTCTGAAGACGGGAAGGTACTTGCAGGCTGTAACAGGCCGAGTCCTTCCCTTATAGATGCGGACCATGCCAAAACAGGCAGCCTTCTGGTAAATGCGCTCAGGGAGTTCCTTGAACAGGAGGGATCCGTGTCAGCCCTGTCCGGCACTGAGGGTATTTGCGGTATCGGCATTGGTGTTGCCGGTCTTATAGACAGGTCAACAGGCAGGGTGATAAAGTCCCCGAACATTCAGGCCATTAACGGGCTCCCTTTAAAGGAGATATTTGTAAAGGAATTTTCGCTTCCGGTGGCCATTGAGAATGATGCAAATATCTATGCTTATGGTGAAAAGTGGATAGGCGCAGGACAGGAATTTGATACTTTTGCTCTCCTCACCCTTGGAACAGGACTCGGGGGCGGGCTGATATATAAGGGCAGGCTTTATGAAGGCCCTATGGAAATAGGGCATATGGTTGTTGTGCCGAGCGGTCGTTACTGTACATGTGGAAGCTGCGGCTGCCTTGAATCGTATGCCTCAGGCCGCGCAATTATTGAAAGGGTTGTTTCATCCCTTGAAAAAGGGGTTGACAGTCTGATCTCAAAGTGCTGTGACGGCAATTTTTATAAAGTGACCCCCAAGCTTGTATACCAGTCAGCACTTGACGGTGATGGCCTGAGTCGGGAGGTCCTGAGGGAGATGGGAATGTTTCTCGGCATAGGGATCTCGAACCTTATTAATGTAATGGGCGTTGAAGCCGTGATAATCGGCGGAGGCCTTGTCGGAGCATGGGACATGTTTATAGAGGACATAGAAAAAGAGGTGTCCAGGAGGGCGTTTAAGCCCCTGCTGGAAAACGTGAAAATATTAAAGAGCGTCTTGACGGAAGATGTCGGCGCAGTAGGGGCAGCAGGTTATCTTTTCAGTAAGATCAATCCTTCTTAGTCAGAGAACCCATACCGCATAATAAAATAAATGTCCCAGGATAAAATAAGAAATTTTTCAATAATCGCACATATTGACCACGGTAAATCCACGATAGCGGACCGGATACTCGAGATCACCGGCGCTCTCTCAGAGAGGGAGATGTCAAAGCAGGTACTCGACTCAATGGACCTTGAGCAGGAGCGGGGCATTACAATAAAGGCCCATGCCGTTATGCTCGATTATAAGGCGCTGGATGGTGAGACCTACAGGCTGAACCTGATAGATACTCCGGGCCATGTGGATTTTTCGTACGAGGTATCAAGGAGCCTGGCTGCCTGTGAAGGGGCGATTCTTATTGTTGACGCTTCCCAGGGTGTCGAGGCGCAGACACTTGCCAACACATATCTTGCGGTAGAGAATGACCTTGAGATTATTCCGGTTATAAACAAGATAGACCTGCCTGGCGCTGACCCTGAAAGGGTAAAAGATGATATTGAAGACTCGATAGGGATCGACTGCAGCGATGTTGTGCTTGCCTCGGCAAAGGTTGGCACAGGTGTCAGGGATGTGCTGGAAGCCATTGTTGCAAAAGTACCTCCTCCCAAGGGGGACTCGAATGCCCCGTTAAAGGCGCTTATATTTGACTCCTGGTTTGATAACTACCAGGGGGTGACCATCCTTGTGCGTATCTTTGACGGTGAGATCAAAAAGGGTGAAAAGATATTAATGATGGCCTCGCAGGGCATATTCGAGGTCTATGAGGTCGGAATATTCACTCCGGTCAGAACGATAGTGGGCAGCCTTAAGGCCGGAGAGGTCGGCTATATCACTGCGAGTATGAGAAATGTTGAAGATATTAAGGTCGGAGACACTGTTACTGATGCAGTGAAACCGGCTGCGGAGCCCTGTCCCGGTTACAAGGACATAAAGCCCATGGTCTTTTCAGGGCTTTACCCTGTTGAGACAAATTACTACGAGGACCTGAAGGATGCGCTTGGCAAATTAAAGCTGAATGATTCGTCCTTCAGCTTTGAGCCTGAGAGTTCGACCGCGCTCGGCTTCGGGTTCAGGTGTGGATTTCTCGGGCTTCTGCATATGGAGATAATAAAGGAACGGCTTGAGAGAGAGTTTAAGCTCATACTTATAAATACCGCTCCAACGGTCATTTATAAGGTAATAATGCCTGCCGGAAATGTTCTGTATATTGACAGCCCGGCAAAACTGCCTGAGAAATATGAGAGTATTGAAGAGCCTTTTGTGGATATAACTATTTTTGTTCCCTCAAAGTTCATCGGCAATATGCTTGAACTCTGCCAGGGCCGCAGGGGTGCACAGAAAGACTTCGGCTATGTCGGACAGGACAGGATAAAGGTCACGTATGAGCTGCCTCTGAGCGAGATTTTGTGGGACTTTTATGATAAACTAAAATCTTCATCGAGCGGTTATGCCTCCATGGATTATGAATTTCTGGGGTACAGGCCTTCCAAACTTGTGAAGCTGGATATAATGTTAAGCGGTGAGCCTGTTGACGCTCTTTCCCTGATATTGCATAAGGACCAGGCCACCTATAAGGGCCGTCAGGTTGCTGAAAAGCTGCGGGAGGTTATACCGAGACAGATGTTCGAGGTGATAATTCAGGCGGCTGTCGGCAGTAAGATCCTCGCCAGGGAAACAATAAGGGCGATGAGGAAGAATGTGCTTGCCAAGTGTTACGGCGGTGACATATCGAGAAAGAGAAAGCTTCTTGAAAAACAGAAAGCAGGGAAACGCAGGATGAAGCAGGTCGGTTGTGTTGAGATACCCCAGGAGGCTTTTCTCGCAGTTTTGAAAGTTAAATAATTGAAGGAGAAAAAATTGGCAGTAAAGAAGGCCGCAGGTAAGTCAAAGACAAGAGAATACATAGAAGCCATAGCAATAGCGGTTGTTCTTGCTCTTATGATAAGGGCATTTGTTGTACAGGCATTTAAGATACCCTCCGGTTCCATGCTCGAGACCCTCCAGATAGGTGATCACATTCTTGTAAATAAATTTACATACGGTATAAAACTGCCGTTTAGTGACAGCAGATATCTTATGTTCAATCAGCCCAAAAGAGGCGATGTCATCGTTTTTTCCTTTCCTAAAAATAAAGAAAAGCCTGAGTGCACAAGTTTTATGAACAATGTCTCGGCAAGGGTCGGGAATGTATTCAGCAGCGGCAACCCCTTCTATTTGTTCAAGGACGACTGCAGGGACTTTATTAAAAGGGTCGTAGGGGTGGGCGGAGACGTGATAGAGGTCAGGGACAAGGTCGTGTATGTAAATGGTGAACCGCTTGACGAGCCGTACACTATACATAAGGACATTCTGATAGAAGACAGCCTGAGGGACAATTTCGGCCCGTTCACAGTGCCCCGCAGAACCATTTTTGTGATGGGCGACAACAGGGACCAGAGCTATGACAGCCGGTTCTGGGGTGTTGTTGATATGGACGAGATAAAGGGCAGGGCATTCATTAAATACTGGTCCTGGAACAGCGATGGAGCATTGACTGAAAAAGTCCGCTGGGAGAGGATCGGAGAATTGATAAAGTAAAAGGTTGTGACCTTCAACGGAAAACGGTCACCAATAATGGATAACGATCATATACTATGTTTACTGGATTAGTTGAAACCGCAGGAAAAGTCACCTCTGTAAAAAATGAAGGCAATGGCATAAGGCTTTCTCTGAAACCGTTGTCTGAGTTTGAGGTGCGGCTTGGTGACAGCGTGGCGGTCAACGGTGTATGTCTTACGGTCACAAAGCATAACGGGGATATCTCCTTTGATGTATCACCTGAGACCATGAGGAGCACCGGACTCGGCGGGCTTAAGATAAATGACAGGGTCAACCTTGAGAGGGCGCTGAGGCTGGCGGACCGTCTTGGCGGCCATATTGTTTCCGGTCATGTTGACTGCATCGGTACTATTGCTAAAAAAAGGACCGAAGGAGAGTATACGTTCTATACATTCGATGCTCCTGCGGAACTGCTGAAATATACAGTGCAAAAAGGTTCGGTCGCAATAGACGGGATAAGTCTTACAGTGGTAGAATGTGACACTAAAACATTCAGCGTTGCGATAATTCCCCATACTCTTACGGCCACTAATATAGGGTCTAAAAGTGTCGGGGACAGGGTCAATCTTGAGGCTGATATTATAGGTAAATATGTTGAAAAACTCCTGGGTAAAGGTGATTCAGGCCCGGGGCTGATGGAACTACTGAAACAGGAAGGATTTATAAATGAGTAAAACAGAGAGCAAGAAAAAATTCAAATTTAATACCATTGAGGAAGCCGTTGAAGATATAAAGGCAGGCAAGATGGTCATTCTTATTGATGATGAGGACAGGGAGAATGAGGGCGACCTCACGATAGCCGCGGAAATGGTCACCCCTGAGGCCATAAATTTTATGGCAAAGTACGGAAGGGGGCTGATATGCCTTTCCCTTACTGCCGAGAGAGTCGAGCATCTTAAGCTCCCGATGATGTCAGAGATGAACACATCACGTTTCGGCACGGCCTTTACTATTTCGATCGAGGCGAGAAAGGGAGTTACTACCGGTATTTCTGCCGCTGACAGGGCCAAGACAATAAAAACAGCCATCGGTGCGAAGAACAAGCCGGAGGATATTGCGAGACCGGGTCATATCTTTCCGTTAAGGGCGCAGCCGGGAGGTGTTCTCAAGCGCGCCGGTCAGACAGAAGGTTCTGTTGACCTTGCAAAACTTGCAGGACTGAATCCTTCAGGAGTGATATGTGAGATCATGAATGATGACGGGACAATGGCAAGGGTGCCCGAGCTTGCTGAATTTGCACTCAAGCATAAGATGAAGATGGTGACCATTAAGGACCTTATCCAGTACAGGATGCGTAATCAGTGTCTTGTGACAAGAAAAGCGGAAACAGTAATTCCCACAGCACACGGCGGGGAGTTCAAGGCCATTGTGTTCGGTAATGATGTTGATGACTCAGAAAATGTAGCGCTCGTAAAAGGAGAGATCTCCCCTGATGAAGAGGTGCTTGTCAGGGTGCACTCGGAATGCCTTACCGGCGATGTGTTCGGTTCCAAGAGGTGTGACTGCGGTGACCAGCTTCATAAGGCAATGAAGATGATAAAGGACGAAGGCAAGGGCGTTATCCTTTATATGAGACAGGAAGGCCGGGGAATAGGCCTTGCTAATAAGCTTAAGGCGTATGCACTCCAGGACGAAGGACTGGATACGGTTGAGGCAAATGAGAGGCTCGGGTTTAAGCCGGACCTCAGGGACTACGGTATCGGCGCACAGATACTCGTGAACATAGGTGTCCGCAAGATGAAGCTCATAACGAACAATCCGAAGAAGCTTGTAGGACTTGAGGGTTATGGACTGAGCGTTGCCGGCAGGGTGCCTCTTGAAACGAAAGCCAATGAGAAGAACATAAAATATCTTAAGACCAAGAAAAAGAAGATGGGACATCTTTTAAAAAATATATAAAAATAGAGTTTGGAGAGTTTAAGGTCCGGGGAGCTATAGGAGTCCCTGATATGCCGGAGCTCTCAAACCATAGTTAACGGAGGACGAATATGAAAACATATGAGGGAGAACTTCAGGCAAAGGGATTGAAATTTGCGATAATCATCAGCCGGTTCAATGATTTTATAACCAGTAAACTTCATGGCGGAGCTGTTGATGCACTTGTCAGGCACGGCGCTGCTGAAAAGGACATTGATATAATCAAGGTCCCCGGCGCGTTTGAGATACCACTTGCTGCTAAGATAGTCGCTGAGAAAAAGACTTATGACGCAGTTATCTGCTTAGGGACGGTCATTCGCGGTGCAACACCTCATTTTGATTATGTTGCGTCAGAGGCTGCCAAAGGCATAGCTATGGCGTCAATGGACTCAGGTGTGCCTATTTCATTCGGGGTGCTTACCACCGATACGATAGAGCAGGCTGTTGAGAGGGCCGGTTCTAAAAGCGGCAATAAAGGCTGGGACGCTGCAATGGTCGCAATAGAGATGGCACAGCTTCTCAAAAAATTATAATGTTCGAAATGCATACTGAAAATATAGCCTGCATTGTACTGCCTGCCCTATGAATAGACGGCGGGCGAGAGAGTATGCGCTCCAGATCCTTTTTCAGCTGGAGCTTACGGACAGTAAGTTGAGCGAAGAGATGCTGAAAGAGTTCTGGGAAGGCAATGTTGAAAAAAAAGGGGTCAGGGACTTTACCCTGACAATAGTCAAAGAGACATTGGCGAACCTTGATGCAATTGATGAGACCATAATAAAGGCCGCTGAAAACTGGTCACTTGAGAGAATGGCGGTCATTGACAGAAATATCCTGCGGGCAGCTACCTACGAACTTACATGCAGGTCGGACATCCCCGCGTCCGTGGCGATAAATGAGGCGATCGAGATCGCAAAAAAATATTCTACAATAGACTCAGCATCATTTATTAACGGTATCCTTGACAGGATCGCCAAAAGTTCTCCCATCGTATCAGGTAAGAATAGAAAATCATAGTAATGTATCAGCGCCAGGCTGATTTTTTTAAAACGTAAAATCCAGGATCATAGCAGGAGGAAATTTTGATACCAAGATATTCAAGGCCGGAAATGGCCGTTATATGGGAGCCGGAGAACAGATACCAGAAATGGCTTGATGTTGAGATAGCCGCATGCGAGGCATGGGCAAAGCTCGGGAAGATCCCCAAAAAGAGCCTTGCGACAATAAAGAAAAAGGCAGGCTTTAATATAAAGAGGATAGACAAAATTGAAGAGACCGTAAAGCATGATGTCATAGCCTTCCTGACCTCTGTTGCTGAAAATGTCGGAGAGGATTCACGCTTTATACATAAGGGGTTGACCTCGTCAGATGTGCTTGATACAGCGCTTGCCCTGCTCATGCGGGAAGCTGCGGACATTATCATAAAAGACATAAAGGAGCTGATGAAGGTCCTTAAGGCAAATGCCCGAAAATATAAGAAGACTCTCCAGATGGGCAGGAGCCACGGCATACATGCAGAGCCGACCACCTTCGGGCTTACCTTTGCGCTCTGGTATGAAGAGATGAAGCGCAATCTCTTTCGAATGGAGGCTGCAAGGGAGACCATCAGTTACGGACAGCTCTCCGGTCCTGTCGGGACATTTTCGAGCCTGCCGATCTCTATTGAAAATTATGTATGCAGACAACTCGGTCTGAAACCTGACCCCGTTGCCACGCAGGTGATCCAGAGGGACAGGCATGCAGAGTATATGAACACCCTTGCCCTGATAGCCGGAGCAATTGAGAAGATGGCGGTTGAGATGAGGCATCTCCAGCGGACAGAGGTGCTTGAGGCTGAAGAGCCTTTTTCAAAAGGACAGAAAGGGTCTTCCGCAATGCCCCATAAGCGCAACCCTATCGGGAGCGAGAACCTGAGCGGTCTTGCAAGGATAGTCAGGTCGAACGCGATAGCCGCGATGGAGAACATCCCTCTCTGGCATGAAAGAGACATAAGCCACTCGTCTGTTGAGAGGGTGATAATACCTGACAGCACAATTCTCATTAACTATATGCTTGTGAGGCTGACCGGAATACTGAAGGGCATACAGGTCTATCCAAAGAGGATGAAAGAGAACATTGACCGCAGTTACGGTCTCTACTGCTCACAGAGGGTCATGCTCACCCTCACGGAAAAAGGTCTGAGCCGTGAAGATGCCTACAGCATTGTGCAGAACACCGCCATGAAAAGCTGGCATGAGAAGAGGCCCTTTCAGGAGCTTCTCGAACAGGAGGAACTGATAACAAAATACCTTTCAGCCAAAGACATTAAAGAGCTGTTTGATATGAAGTTCTATACAAAGAATATAGATTATATAATGAAGCGGGTCTTTGCAACGAAAAAGAAGAAGTAATATTATGGTAGGGGCGGGTTTCAAACCCGCCCTTATGTTTATATAGAATTCAGTTTCTCATACTCCCCGAGCCTTCCTGCTGCATCGTAATAATCCAGTTCAGTAAATGCTATTTTTGCTGCTTCATCCCTGAGGTCCTGCTGCGTGTTTCGTATAAAGTGCTGGATCATCTCGAATTTCTGCTTCTGGATGTAGAGGAACTTTTCATCAACTTCCGGGTTTGCAGGATACGTGCCGTTCTCCTGACCTTCCTTCAGTATTTCTGTAAAGGCCTGTCCGGTTTTTTCCGCGGACCTCTTTGCGTCATTTACTGCATTCAGCCAGTCAGCATGCATTATCTTGTAGTAGTCTCTCATTGCCTGTTTGTTAAAGTGGACAAAGTAGGTCCTGCTGTTATGGGAGACATCGTAGGTCACTCTTACCGAGTCTGTGTCTATGGTATCGACAAACAGGAGCTTGTCCCCGTCCCTTGCCAGTTCCCACTTGAGGTCCCATAAAGAGAGCCCCATTTTTGAGAATATCTGCTGAAGCAGAAAAGCGCCGAGCATTGCCATGACCATTGACCGGCCGAATGTTTCTCCGTCAAGGCCGGATATGAGGGCCGCTTCCTGCCGGCTGATGTTCCTGTCCTCCGGTTCGTACTTTGTGGTGAGGTCAACAATTGGAGGGTCGAACCTTGTCCATGGTGTCAGGCTGTCAACGCCGAGTTCGTTGAGGTACGCGGCCTTGCCGGAATCTCCAAGTCTGTTGTATTTTTTCAGTATTGATGAGCCGCTTGTAACACCGAGCCGTACAATATACTCAAGGGGCACAACATTGCGGTCCTTGCTGTGGTACTTTTCGTAATCATAAAAATGCCATCCGGCTATTTTTTTAAGAACAGGTTTTGCTATCTCATATTTTTTAATAAGGGTGAGGTTGCTCAGTTTTGACGGAAAACCTTTGGTGAATACCTCCCCGCTCTCTCTATCGACCATGCCGGCATGGTGGGTGGGAGCGCCGTTTGTACAGAATTCAGCCAGCGTCTTTGCAATTGTCCCTGAGCTGTCTTTCTGAAGTACAGAGGTCCGGGAGGAAAGCTCTGTTGAAAGCCTGCTCCACGCGTCAGTGTCCTGGAGCTCCTGAAAAACAAGGTGCCTGAAGCCCGCGCGTCCTGTGTCGCTCTCTTCTATGCTGAAGATCGTGCCGACATCGAATACCGAACCCCCGACCGATGTTTCGCTTATCAGAAGTTCGGGATGCCCCGGCACTTCATAAAGTTTCTGTACTGAGCCGTCATAATAAGGCTGTTCCAGTTTAAGTTCAATTTTATCCGGGAAATCACCCATGGTTAGCCTCCGTGTCTATTCAGCCTGCTGAATCTTCTATTTTTTCGCCGAGATTTTTAATGTCCTTGCCCATGCCTTTAAAGGTATTGCAGGATACTATCAGTGACAAACCAAGTACAAGCAGAATGATCAGCGTGATCTTTTTAAGCATTTTGTTTGTCCTCCGTTTTTTTAGTAGGAATATTATACGTTTTCCATGCGTATTATGAAAAGAGTATTTTCAGCAGATCTTCTTATGGTAAAGGCTTATCTATATACATTCAAAGAAAAAACTTTAATTAGTAACTATTATATCGTAATAAAACAGCCAGTATCTTGACGGTAAGTTGCAAATAGGGAGGGGCTTATATAGAATAATCGGACTGTTAATAATATAAAAATAAGAAAAGAGAGAAAATGAAACGCGAAGATTTAAGAAATATAGCTATTATTGCCCATGTTGACCATGGTAAAACAACACTTGTAGATGCAATGCTGCACCAGTCAGGGACCTTCCATGTAAAGGAACAGGTGCGGGAGCGCGTCATGGACAGCAATGACCTGGAACGGGAGAAGGGTATCACGATAATGGCAAAGAACACCGCTGTTGTTTATGAAGGCGTGAAGATGAATATCATAGATACCCCGGGCCACGCGGACTTCGGCGGCGAGGTAGAAAGAACGCTCAAGATGGCTGACGCTGTGCTCCTCCTTGTTGACGCTTCAGAGGGGCCGCTGCCCCAGACGAGGTTCGTGCTTAACAAGGCGCTTGAGCTTAAAATGGTGCCTATCCTTGTCATAAACAAGATAGACAGGCCTGACTCCAGGATACAGGAAGTGCTCAACGAGGTGTATGACCTGTTTATAGACCTTGACGCTACCGAAGACCAGCTTGATTTTCCCATTGTTTATGCAATTGCAAAGGACGGGGTTTCAAAGCTTAATCTTGATGATGACACAGAGGATCTGAGGCCTCTTTTTGACCTTATATTGAAGACCGTTCCAGCCCCGGAAGGTGACCCGAAAGGTGTTTTTCAGTTCCTTGTCACAAATATTGATTATAGTGCTTATGTGGGCAGGCTTGCTGTGGGCAGGGTTTTTTCCGGTACTGTAAGGGTAGGTGACCAGGTTGCGGTCATTAATGAGGCCGGTGAACCTGTCAAGACAAAGATATCCTTAATATACACATATAGCGGCCTTGATAAGACAGAGACAAAAGAGGCATCCGTGGGAGATATCGTCGCGTTCGCGGGTATTGAGGGGATCAACATCGGGGATACGATCTCTGATGTCGAAAATCCGAAAGCGCTCCCGAGGATAACAGTGGATGAACCCACAATTTCGATGGTCTTCTCTGTGAACAACTCACCCTTTGCGGGCAGGGAGGGCAAGTACGTAACCTCAAGGAACCTGAGGGACCGTCTCGAAAAAGAACTCCTTTATAATGTTTCAATAAAAGTGGATCTAACCAATGCGGACGCATTTAAGGTTATGGGCCGCGGTGAGCTTCAGCTTGCCATACTTATCGAGGTGATGAGGCGCGAAGGCTATGAGCTTTCTGTCTCAATGCCCGAGACCATAACAAAAGAGATAGACGGTAAAAAACATGAGCCTATGGAACTGCTTACTATCGATGTGCCGGAAGATTTTGTGGGTGTGGTCACCCAGGCCTTAGGCACCCGTAAGGGCAAGATGCAGAAGATGCAGAACAACGGACACGGCAGGGTAAGGCTTGAGTTCAGGATACCTTCAAGGGGACTGATCGGCTACCGCTCTCAGTTCCTTACAGACACAAGGGGCACGGGGCTTATGAACCATCTCTTTGACGGATACGAACCCTGGCATGGCCCTATGACAAGCAGACATACAGGCGCGCTTGTCTCTGACAGACAGGGCAAGACGACCATATACGCACTCCACCATCTTCAGCCGAGGGGAGTTCTGTTGATTAAAGAGAATACCGATGTTTACGAGGGAATGGTGATCGGTGAGAACTCAAGGGAAAATGACCTTGATGTTAATGTTACCAAAGAGAAAAAGCTTACCAATGTGCGTGCATCAGGCTCGGACGAATCACTCCAGTTGATGCCTCCAAAGCTCATGACCCTCGAACAGTCGCTCGAGTTCATAAGAGCTGATGAGCTTCTTGAGGTAACTCCCACATCCGTCAGATTAAGGAAGAGGGTGCTTCAGGCTGGCAAGAGGCCGAAGCCTGATAAGGGGTAGGAAAAGCGGGTAAGTCAGGAAGTGTGAAAGTATAATATAGGGGCAGGTTTTTAACCTGCCCTTTTTTATGTTTTGGTGTTATTTAGTGTGGAATGCTTGTGCGGGGACAACTTGATAAATTGTCTTTACGGCTGGCAGGCCTTTACGCATAGACCGCAGATGTTCTGGCCTACGTTATGGTTTTTTGCAAAGTATTTCAGCTTTGTGAGGCAGGCCTCTTTGTTCCAGT
>CBFDEG010000069.1:0-13345 GCA_965603765.1 uncultured bacterium
GAATGCTCCACTTTTCAGTGACTGACGGGAGCACGCTCTATGAGCTGAGCTTTGACACCAATGCGATTTCATGGAATCTCGAAGGGGTGGAGACGGAAACATAAGCAGACAGGCCGATGGGGAAAGGCAGGAACTCATGAGAGCAGGAAGTGCAGTATCGGAAGTATTCTGGAGGGCATTCATTGAACTTCCCGCAGAAGAAAGAATGGCTGTAATTAAAATAATGCTTAACAGCAGAGAATTCATGGAAGAACTGGCCGGTTACAATGCAGAAAACAATTCTCCTTATAGACATGGACTCGTTCTTTGCCTCGGTCGAACAGCAGAGCAACCCTGCCCTGCGCGGAAAGCCGATAGCGGTCACAGGCTCAGGCAAGAGAACTGTCATCACGACCGCGTCCTATGAGGCAAGGGCCTTCGGTGTAAAGACAGGCATGAACATGTGGGAGGCAAAGACGGTCTGCCCGCATCTGATATTCGTTACAGGCAACAATGAAAAGTACGCGCACACATGCGCCGCGCTCGCGGATATTTATTCAGGATACACACCGCTCGTTGAGGTTTATTCCATTGATGAGGCATTCCTGGACATAACAGGCTGTGAAAGACTTTTAGGCACTCCTGTTGAAACAGGGCGAGCAATAAAAAATGAAATAAAAGAAAAGTTCGGACTAAATTCAACGGTAGGCATAGCCCCGAACAAATTGATAGCAAAGCTCGCATGCGGCCTCTCAAAACCGGACGGGCTCATGCAGGTAATGCCTGAAGATATTCCCGGGCTTCTTGAGAAACTCCCCGTAAAAGAACTATGGGGCATTGGAAAGAAGACCGCGTATAAACTGAACTGTCTCGGCATCTATACATGCGGTGAACTCGGCAGAACACCTGCCGCGCTCCTGAGAAGCCATTTCGGGATAATCGGTGAACACCTCAAAATGATGGGCATGGGCATCTACAGTTCAGAGGTCATCCCTGAAAAACAGGAGGCAAAGTCCATCGGCCACAGCATGACCCTTCCGCGTGATATATGGAATATGAAGGACATAGATGCATACATGCTGAAACTCTCCGAGATGGTAGGTCGGCGCGCACGGAAACATAAGCTGACAGGAGATGTCATCAGTATTGTTATCAGGTACAAAAGCTTCGAGACCTTTTCAAGACAGACAAAGATAAAGGCCCTTACAAACGATACGCATACCATCCATAGCACTGCCATGAAAATAATAAAAGGTCTGAAGCTCAGGGAACCGATAAGACTCCTCGGCATCAGCCTGTCCGGACTGCAGGGCTCGGAAATGCCTGAACAGCTTATGCTCATAAAAGATCATGAAAAAAGGGATGACCTGCTGAAGGTAATGGACAATATAAATGACAGGTACGGGGACTCAACACTCTCATGGGCAGGCTACATGCTGCACAGATCCAGACCGGCTGTTATTTCTCCTGCGTGGAGGCCCAATGGCGTGCATAACTATAGAAGCTAAATAAAAGCTAAATTTCAAAACACAAATAACAAATTACAAATAAGCTCTAAATTACAATGACCAAAACTCCAGCCTTTAAAAGTTTGAGATTTGATGCTTGGGATTTATTTGTATTTTGAAATTTGTTATTTGTTATTTACTTTCATATAATCACTCTTCAACTTCTTGACAAGCCGATCTCTTTTTTCATATAAACGCGAACTTGAACGTGATTTGGCCTTATTAAGTACATAGCTCGTAAAGAACGGGAGCATGAAACTGCAGTCACCGTAGGAGACTATTGTATTGGAAAGAGCAGCCGGGTCTATCTTGCCCCATGACACGGCCTCTGAGGGTGTTGCGCCGCTCAGGCCTCCAGTGTCAGGACGGGCATCAGTAAACTGGATGAAAAAATCGTGTCCGGCCTCAGGCAGTCCCAGGACCTCCTGAATATGCGGCTCTGTCTGGAGCACAAAGTTCTTGGGACTTCCGCCGCCAAGGAGCAGGACCGCGCTCTTACCGCCATTTTTCTTTATATCATAAACATAGCTCGTCACATCATTGATGTCCTTATGGGTGTCCAGTGCGACAGGACAGTCCTCAAGCGCAAGCGCGGCAATGTTCATGCCTATGCTTGAATCCGCGGGCGAAGATGTATGTACGGGGATGCCAAGTTCATAAGCGACCGCAAGCACGCTTTCGTGCTTCAGCTCAGGCCTTATCTTTATTATCTCCTTACCCAGCAGGGCATGTATGTCAGCGCTCGAACACGGGGCAGGCAGGTTCTTCCTCTCACGCTTAATGGTCTCACGCACAAATTTATCGGTATCAAGAAGCGCGTCATAATCAAGAAAAATATCGTATATACGGATGATGCCTTTGTCTCTCAGCATCTCATCATCAACAACCGCCTGCCCTACATGAAACTCATAACCGAGTACATAATGAAGATCGTGATACATGTTCGCACCGGTAGAGACGATCCAGTCAATAAGGCCGGCCTTCATCAAAGGAATAAGACAGCTCCTGCCGATGCCCGCCGGAACAAGCGCGCCTGCAAGTGAGACACCGATCCTGACGTTTTCCCGGGCAACATGATTTGCAAAAAGCTCGCACGCCTTTCTGAAAGATCCGGCATTGAACGAGAACATGGAGCTTTCGATCACCTCATCGACCTTCATTCCCTTTTTAAGCGGCTTCGGGTTCAGCTTCGGATGGCGTGAAAGACAGGGGCCGTGCTTCTTACATTTTTTCATATATATCAATATCTCCTTAAGTAGAAATTCATCATCTGCATGAGCAGTTCTGAATTATATCATACGATAATGGTTGTTGTAATATGGATATGAGAGATCATTGGGGTATGACAGGCTACAGCGCTGTCTTTTTATCGCTTGCAATGACCGTAATGCCTGAGGAATCGTTGTGGGCGCGCCAGTACGGTTTTTTACTTCCTTTACCGATATGCACATTTTCTTCTATTACATTATATGAATCAACAATTACCTTGTTGAGCTTGCAGCCTTTTTTCAGCACTACATGGTCCATTACTATAGAGTCCCTTATCTCCACCCCGTCCTCGATAACAGCTCCCTTACGTATGACCGAGTTTATTATCTTTGCATTATTGATGACCGAGCCTTCAGCTATAATACTGTTCGTTATCTCTCCGCTCAATATTTTGGTGGCAGACAGTTCGTTCCTTGCAGGACGTATGGGCCATAACCTGTTATTAATTTCAAATAACGGCTTTTCACCGAGCATGTCCTGATGCGCGTCCCAGAAGGCCTTGATATTGCCGACATCACGCCAGTAGCCCTTTTCTTCATAGGAACTTGAACCGGGAACTGTATTATTAGCAAAATTATAAGCATAAATATCATCACCGCCTTCAAGAAGGTTCGGGATGACATGCTTGCCGAAATCATACTCTTTGTTGCGCTCGGCCTGTATAAGTCCTTTGATCAATACATCCGTATTGAAAACATAGTTACCCATTGAACAATAGGCCCTTTCAGGGTCATCGGGCATTGCAGGGGGATCTGCCGGTTTTTCGATAAAGGCCTTTATCTTCCCGTTACTGTCAGCATCGATTATTCCGAATGCACTCGCCTCACTAATGGGAACAGGCATCGCCGCCACCGTGACATGAGCGGCCTGCTCAAGGTGAAAATCGATCATCTGGCGTATGTCCATGCGATATATATGGTCTGCTCCGAAAACGATAACAAGCTCCGGTTTATGCTGGCGGATAAGGTTCATGTTCTGAAACACCGCATTGGCCGTGCCCTGGAACCAGTCCTTTCCATACATCATCTGCGGCGGCACCACGGTAACAAAGTGGTCACCCATTACAGATGAAAGACCCCAGTTCTCCCTTACATGTTCAATTAAGGATTGGGACTTATACTGCACAAGCATATATATGGAATAGATCTGTGAATTGATAAGGTTGCTCAGAACAAAATCAGCAATGCGGTACCTTCCGCCGAACGGGACCGACGGCTTTGAACGTTCGAACGTCAGAGGGAAAAGCCTCTCTCCCCTTCCGCCTGCCATAATCATCGCCAATGTTTTCGGATAAGCCATAGTATCTAAAGTATACCCCATTTAATAGTAATGAGACGTTAGATTAACCAAAAGTTTTAATAAATGCAACACCAAAAAAGCTCGTAAGCGTGGACGTTAGAAAGTTAAAGGACCAAAACAAAAAAGCCAGGCAGAATGCCTGGCTCATTTACTTACGAGCTTTCACGCTTACTAACTTACGCGCTTTAGTTGGTGGAGGCGGCGGGAATCGAACCCGCGTCCGAAAGCACTAACTCCAAGCGTCTACATGCTTATATTGCCTATTAATTTCAGACCTGAAATTGCCGGCAAAAAAGGCCTTTCCAGGTCCAATCTCTCTTAATCTTGCCTGAAGGTCAAGAGCGCTCCCTTCAAACCAGCCCGCTGATGACGCTTCTTCCGGTTAGCAGGCTTTCCCCGGGGAAGCGCGTCGCTTATTTAAGCGGCGAGTGCCATTTGTGTGTTGGCTTTTGTGTTTTTTCTGCCTTTTTACGTGGTGACAGAGCCACGGCATGCAACTTGGAACTCATGACCCCCGTCGAAGCCAGGCGCCCCCTGTTCTATATAAGTATTATATCAGTAGAAAAACAATAAAAACACTACCCCCTAAATATAACAAAAAACAGGCCATTTCAGAGCAATACAGAGAAATATCGCGAATAACAGAGATTATCAGCTATATCTATCAATAACTGCTGATTCATGACCTTGTCATATGAATTCAATAATATTATATTAGCACTCGATTCAAGAGAGTGCTAAAATACCCATAAACATATTGAATTTGCTATAAAAAATCAATATCAAACAAAAGGAAAGGAGAAATAGTATGAACTTTAAACCACTCAAAGACAGACTGCTGGTAAAGTACTCTGAAGAACCCGAAAAGAGCACCGGAGGGATATTTATTCCGGACTCAGCAAAAGAGAAACCCCAAAAAGGTGAAGTTATCGCTGTTGGTGCAGGCAGGATAACAGATGACGGCAAACTTCAGCCAATGGAACTAAAGAAAGGCGACAACGTGCTTTTCGAAAAGTATGCAGGCTCAAAGATCAAGATAGACGGCGTTGAGTACCTGATCATTAAAGAAGACGATATTCTCGGAATACTCGAAAACTAATTTTTACATTAATATCTAAGGAGGATTAAATGGCAAAGCAGTTACTATTTGGCGAAGACGCAAGAAAGTCGATACTTAACGGCATAACTATATTAAGTGATGCTGTAAAGGCGACTCTCGGACCAAAGGGAAGAAATGCCCTTATTGATAAAAAGTACGGTTCACCAACAATTACAAAAGACGGTGTCACAGTTGCAAAAGAGATAGAGCTTAAGGACCCTTTCGAGAACATGGGCGCACAGCTCTTGAGAGAGGTTGCAAGCAAGACCTCCGATATCGCCGGTGACGGAACAACAACAGCGACCGTACTTGCATACGCAATGTACAGAGAAGGAATGAAGCATGTTGTTTCAGGCTCAAACCCGATGGAAATAAAAAAGGGCATGGAAGCTGCAGTTGCCTCTGTTATCGAAGAACTCAAGAAACTGAGCAAGCCTGTCAGTGACAAAAAGGAAATAGCACAGGTCGGGACCATCTCAGCCAACAATGACACAGAGATCGGCAACCTTATTGCTGACGCAATGGACAAGGTCGGCAAAGACGGTGTCATAACAGTTGAAGAAGCAAAGAGCATGCAGACAACCCTTGACGTAGTTGAAGGTATGCAGTTTGACAGAGGGTACATCTCTCCCTATTTCGTTACAGACCCTGAGAGAATGGAGTGCTCACTCGATGACGCTCTTATCCTGATCAATGAAAAGAAGATCAGCTCAATGAAAGACCTTCTCCCGGTCCTTGAGCAGACCGCAAAACTGGGCAAACCTCTCATGATAATATGTGAAGAGGTCGATGGCGAAGCGCTTGCAACACTCGTTGTTAACAAGCTCCGCGGTACTATTCAGGTATGTGCTGTAAAGGCGCCCGGTTTCGGCGAAAGAAGAAAAGCAATGCTCGAAGATCTCGCGATCCTCACAGGCGGTAAGATGATATCTGAAGACCTGGGTATCAAGCTTGAAAGCATCACTGTTGAAGACCTTGGAAGCGCAAAGAAGATCACCGTTGATAAAGAGAACACAACTATCGTTGAAGGCGCAGGCGACACTGAAGCGATCAAAGGCCGTGTAAAACAGATCAAGGCACAGATCGAAGAAACATCTTCAGACTATGACAAAGAAAAGCTCCAGGAGCGTCTTGCCAAGATAGTCGGCGGTGTTGCAGTTATTAATGTAGGCGCAGCAACTGAAGTAGAGATGAAAGAGAAAAAAGCAAGAGTTGAGGATGCACTCCACGCAACAAGGGCTGCTGTTGAAGAAGGCATTGTCCCCGGCGGCGGAGTTGCACTGCTCAGGACACTTCCTGTACTTGAGAACCTCAAGCTCGCAGACCATGACCAGCAGATCGGTGTAACGATCGTCAGGTCATCGCTTGAAGAACCTCTCAGGCAGATAGTCATGAACGCAGGACTTGAAGGCGCTGTAATAGTCAACAATATTCGCGCTAATGCTTCTGCGAGCTACGGTTTTGATGCCAACGCAGAAGTGTATGTCGACATGATAGAGAAAGGCATAATTGACCCGACCAAGGTCACAAGAAATGCCCTGCAGAACGCCTCATCTGTCGCATCACTCATGCTGACAACCAGTGTAATGATAACCGATGCCCCTGAAGAAAAAGGCGCTGCTGACATGATGCCTCCGGGCGGCATGGGCGGAATGGGCGGAATGGGCGGTATGGGAGGCATGGGCGGTATGATGTAATCATCCCCCGATGATTTCCATAGCCTGTAGCTAATGCTATGAAACCATGAAATGGAGAAGGCTAATTGCCTTCTCCATTTTTTTATTCGCCTCTCAGATCTGAGTTCTTAATTCAATATTCGATATTCTCCGTTTTTTCAGTAATTCATAATTAATAATTCCCCCCTCTTGTCATCGTGAACATTCTGTAATATACTGGTTTATACACGAACTGCAGAGCGTTAAAAATAACATGAAAAATATCTATTTTATAGAAGCAAAGTCACCCGGCTCCCATATCTTCAGCTTTACAGTCCTGCCCAGGCTCGGTACGATCCTCCTTGCAACCATACTGAAAGAGCGTGGGTACAATGTAAAGGTCTATATTGAGGACATCTCCGAACCTGACTGGAATGCCATGGAAGACGCTGACATGGTATGCATCTCCACTATCACCTCAACAGCAACACGCGCGTATCAGATAGCTGAAATGTTCAGCAAAAAAGGAATATTGGTAGCACTCGGAGGTGCGCACTCAACATTTCTGCCTGACGAAGGTCTGCAGTATGCCGACTACATAGTCAGGGGAGAAGGTGAAGAGACCCTTGTTGAACTGCTGGAGAATCTGAACAACAAAAAGCCGCTCCATTCAATTAAAGGGCTTTCATTTACGGACAATGATGGAAGTGCTGTGCATAACCCTGCCAGAGAACTGCTCAATGATCTTGACAGCTCACCGATACCGGACTTCAGCCTTGTGCATCGGTGGGCTGAAAAGACCAAGGTTTGGCCGATAGCCACATCACGCGGCTGTCCCTTTGCATGCAGATTCTGCTCTGTAATTCCCATGTTCGGGAGAAAGTACAGATTCAAATCGATCGAGCGGGTTATAGAAGAGATAAAGGCCTCAGCTTCCCACAAAGGTCATGTCTTTTTCATTGACGACAATTTTGCCGCCAATAAAAAAAGGACAAAAAAACTCTTAAAAGCCCTTATTGCGAACAAAATAAAGATAGAGTGGAGCGCTCAGGTAAGGACCGACATAGCGGGCGACACAGAGCTACTTGAACTTCTGAAAAGGGCAGGATGTTTTTCGGTATATATCGGATTTGAATCCATCAACCCGGAAACCCTCTCTCTGTACAATAAAGGCCAGGGACTGAATGACATTGAAAATGCGATACACGCCTTAAAAAGGCATTCGATAAATGTTCACGGCATGTTCGTACTCGGCTCCGATACGGATGATATACAGACAATACGCAATACCGCAAAGTTCGCAAAAAAACTCCAGATCAACTCCATACAGTTCATGGTGCTTACCCCCCTGCCCGGCACCCCTGTCTTTGAAGAGCTCAGGGATTCAGGACGGCTCATCCATACTGACTGGTCAAAATACGACGCACATCATGCAGTCTTTGAACCTAAATTAATGACACCCTTTGAGCTTCACACCGAAACCCTCAGGGCAATGGGAAGGTTCTATTCATGGCCGGCATTTTTCCGGAACCTGTCACGGTTTGATTACTTCTACGCAGTGGTCTGCCTGTACGGCAAACGCTCTGTAAAAAAAGCCATGTCCAACGCAAAGAAATACCTGGACACACTGAAAGACCATATCACCCGCGAGTTTGACCGGAAAACAGAAAAGTTCAGCCAGTGCTTTAGCCATGAAAAAGGCGACAGAAAAAACATAATTTTAAATACAGCCTCTCTCAAAAATATCGAATCGCACTTTTTTACGATATTCCTGAAAAAGCTTGATAAAAAAATAGTGGTAACCAGGGAGAATTTCAGCATAAAAGCAGATACCCTCTCCATCACTCCCCTGGTAGAGAACCTGAAAAACAGCGGCATAAAAGGCAAACAACTGCTGGCGGAGTTCTATACCAGGCATAATGAGAAAATGGAATCCGCCCATGTGATCAACATGGAATCAATATCACTCTACAAAGCATGCTTCAACATAGGCCTGCTCCTTAATGCAAATACAACGAAGATCAGGAAGGCATATGAACAGGCGCTTAAAAGCATTAACGGAAATGTATTTGAATGCAATTCAGTGCTGGTAATGCGCAGCAACTGACCCCTCCCCCGCCTTCGTACTCAAACCACTCATCCCCATGCTATATTTTTTATATATTGATATAATAATTTTCACCTGATATTTTAAAACAGGAACAAAAGATCCCACGAGGCGGAAAATTGAATAAAGTATTGATCGTTGATGATGACAAAATGGTAAGGCTTGCCATCAGTGAAAATCTGAAAGACAATGGTTTCCAAACAGTCCTTGCGCAAAACGGCAACGAGGCCATAAAACTGTTTCAGCAGGAGAGACCTGCTGTAGCGCTCATTGACCTGAAAATGCCGGGCATGGACGGACTCCAGACCATACAGGAGCTGAAGAAAATAGATAACGATGTTCCAATGATCATCGTTACCGGACATGGCGATGTACCGACAGCCGTAGAAGCCATTAAGCTCGGGGCCTATGATTTTTTCCTTAAGCCGCCTGATATCAACAGGCTCATTCTGCTCATAAAACGGGCGGCGGAAAAACACTCTCTGGACAAAAAAGTAAAGTTGCTAAGCAGCGAGGTTGAAACATCACTTGAGTTAATACTCGGCAAGAGTGACGCGATCAAAAAGGTCATTAAGCAGATCCACCAGATATCACAGAGCAATTTTTCACTTATACTCCAGGGTGACACCGGGACCGGCAAGTCCTTTATCGCACGAACTGTTCATAATCTCAGTAAAAGGGCAAACGGACCTTTTGTATCGGTTGATATAGCGGCCATACCGGAGACCCTTGTGGAAAGTGAACTGTTCGGTCATGAGAAAGGCGCTTTTACAGGCGCAGAGAAAAAAAAGAAAGGCTTTTTTGAAATAGCCAATAACGGCACACTCTTAATTGATGAGCTCCAGAACCTGTCGCCTTATGTACAGAGCAAGCTCCTTGCCGCAGTTGAAGAACGAACAATTACCCCGCTCGGGAGCGGCAGTCCGGTAAAAACAGACATACGGATAATCGGGGCAACCAATAAGGACATATTAAGCGCTGTCAAGGAAAAGAAGACCTTTCGCGAGGATCTGTTCTACAGACTGAGTGAATTCATCATTTACCTTCCGCCTTTAAGAGAACGAAAAGAGGACATTCTGTTCCACGCGGAAAAATTCTGCATGGAAGCCGCCGAAGACCTGGACAAACCTATTTATGCTATATCTGAAGGCGCGTTAAACCTGCTCGAAGGCCACTCATGGCCCGGCAATATCAGAGAACTTAAATATGTGATACGCAGGGCAGTCCTGCTTGCAGAAAAAGATAGTGTCGAACCCGAGCATATTGAGTTTCTGGACAGGGGCAACGGCAGCAGCGTTTCCGTAATGTCTAACAATCCCCTTCCGGGGCTGAGCCTTACAGAAATGGAAAAAGCAACTATCAGTAAGGTCCTCGGCATCACAAAGGGCAACAAGACAAAAGCAGCAGGAATCCTTCAGATCGACTACACAACACTTCTTAGAAAATTGAAACTATACCGCATTTAACCATATTGCATTCTGCCATAACATGGCAGTTTGCGATAACATCCATCCTCTCCTCTCAGCATATTTCCTTTATTTTAAGGCAGTTAGCTTCTGGCATATACATTGCATTGTAATATACGTTTTCAATACATTTTAATAAAAGGATATAAAACATGCTGCAGTACTGGAATGACCTGAAGGTCAGAACAAAGATCTCATTTTGCTTTATTGTACCGGTCGCACTGATCGCAATAACCGGGATCTGGACCTTTCAGGCCACAAATAGTATTTTCAATAATGCTGAACATATCCAGCAGGAAAGCATCATATTTGCCAACACAGCCCAGCAGATGAAGGTTGATGCAATACAGATACAGCAGTGGTTCACGGACATTTCAGCTACGCGGGGACTCAATGGATTTGGTGACGGTTTTACTGAAGCTGAGAAAAGCTATCATTCCTTTCTTGCGGGACTCTCTCGTTTCGAGGAAATGTACCAACAAGAAAACAATCCGGAAAGACTTAAAAGAATAGCCGAACTTAAAAATAATATTAAAGATTATTATAATTCCGGAGAAAAAATGGCCCGTACATACATTGACGGGGGCCACCAGGCGGGCAATAACTTAATGTCTGATTTTGACATGAAGGCAGATGCCCTTAACTCTGAACTCTCTCCGTTCCTGGAAGAACAGCTTTCTGAAGTTGACACTATGATCGATAAGATCATCAGATCGACCAGCACGCTCAAGACCGAGGTGATCATCATAGTGATCCTTGGATTTGTACTTGTTGCAATAAGCGGTTCATTACTGCTGCGTTCCATTCTCGGTCCGCTCGACATCACTAATAAATTGACCGGTTCACTTGCGGAAGGCTACCTTAACACTGAATACAACCTGTCTCAGGAGGATGAGTTCGGCCATATGATCGCATCAGTGAAGAAAATGACAGCCAATCTGAAAGACACCCTGGACCGGATAATTGACAGCGCCCACGTAATAGCAAACAGCTCGGAAGAACTCTCTGCAACCACTGGACAGATATCATCAGGCATAAATGAACAATCTCAGCAGCTTGAACAATCTGCCACCGCGACAACAGAAGTTGCCCAGACAATTACCGATGTTGCGCACAATGCTTCTGACGCGTCCGGTGCCGCAAGGGAATCACTGGAAATTGCTAAAGGCGGCAAATCAATAGTTGAGCAGACAGTTTCGAGCATGCTGAATATTGCAGAAAACATTGATACATCATCATTGACGATCGGAGAGCTTGGAGAAAGCAGCAAGAAGATAGGCGAGATCATCAATGTAATTAATGACATTGCAAGCCAGACAAACCTGCTCGCGCTTAACGCAGCGATCGAAGCGGCAAGGGCCGGTGAACAGGGCAGAGGGTTTGCAGTAGTAGCGGATGAGGTCAGAAAACTGGCGGAAAAAACATCACGGGCAACAGAAGAGATCACTACGATGATCGGTAAGATACAGGTGGACGCAAACGTTTCTGTCAGCAGTATGGAGAAGAACAGATCAGTTGCCGAAGACGGCGTAAAACTTGCCGGTGAAGCAAAGGAATCACTCGAAAAGATCGTAATAGCATCAGAAAGGTGCCTGGACCAGGTCAGCTCAATAGCAACAGCTGCAGAGCAGCAGTCAGCTGCCGTGGAAGAGGTATCAACAGGCATGGAAAATATCTCAAACACCTTTACGTCATCACAGGCATCAATTTCCCAGATAAACGACTCTATCAATGAACTGGCAATGGTCTCGGTCAAACTGATCGAATATGTTTCCTGGTTCAAGACCGGCCCTTCAGTCATTGAGAAAGAAAACGGACAAAATTTCGTCGGCTCCAATGACAGGGACAGGATATTGATATCTGAATAATGAAACCAGTGCAGATAGATAAATAAATTACAGATCCCCCGAGACTGTCTCTTTTATTTTTAATTTATTAAAAATGAAGAGGCAGTCTCCCCCTTAACCCCGGGGATACTGGAATTAATATAAATATACAGACTTCAGGGCCGTTACATATTAATGCAGACACGCCAGGATCATACATGCAGAAGAACACAAAAGCAAACATTATAGTAGTTGACGACAACCCTCTGGTACTGAGCTCTGTCAGTGTTCTGCTCGAAGAACATGGCTTCAATCCGCTTATATTTGACAATCCTGATGATGCAGTAAACTTATCAACAAGGCTTGATTTCGATGCTGTTCTGACCGACATAAAAATGCCCGGCATGTCCGGCATGGAATTGCTCAAAAAAATGCTCATTTTATTTCCGGGCAAACCTGTGATAATGATGACCGCATTTGCAGAGCTTGAAACAGCTGTCGAAGCGATCAACAAAGGGGCATTTGATTTCATAATAAAACCATTCCCCCCCCACTACCTTGTCAGTACTATCAAAAAAGCAGTTGAATACACGCATCTCAAAAACGCTGAACAAAAATATAAGGACGCCCTCGAAAAAACCGTAGCGCAAAGGACCATCGAACTGCGTGAAGCCCTGCTGCAGACAGAACAGATGAGCCGGGAAATAATACAGCGTCTGACAAAAGTTGCCGAGTTCCGTGACACTGACACCGGCAACCATATCTCGAGGATCGGCATCTATTCAAGCAAGCTCGCAGAGACCCTCAACATGCCGGAAGATATTATAGACAACATAGTGCTTTCCAGTACCATGCATGATATAGGAAAGATAGGCATACCGGACAACATACTGCTGAAGAACGGCAAACTATCCACAGAAGAGTTTGAGTTAATGAAGGCGCACACAACGATCGGAAAGAAAATACTTGACGGCTCATCAAACCCTGCGATCCAGATGGCCGCGAAAATTGCTGAAACACACCATGAGAGATGGGACGGCACCGGCTATCCAAACGGCCTGAAAGGACAGGAGATCCCTGATGAAGGCATGATAGTCATGATCGTTGACCAGTATGATGCGTTACGGTCCAAACGTC
>CBFDEG010000070.1:0-13114 GCA_965603765.1 uncultured bacterium
ACATAACTGTTTTTAACATTTCAAGAAGACTATTTGCTTTTAAGGAGGCAAATTGATGAAAGTAATAGTAGTAATGACATTATTGTTTTTTATTGGCTGTGCTTCAAGCCCTGATAAAATAAAAACAGCATATGTTTCGCCTTTGCAGTATAAAGACTATAATTGCAATCAGGTCGCTGGTGAAATGGAGAGGGTCTCACGGCGTGTAAATGAATTACATGGCGGCCTTAAGAAAAAAGCAAATACCGATTCAGCACAAATGGCAGTAGGAGTGCTCCTGCTTTGGCCGACATTATTTTTTCTGGAGGGGGGAGATGGACCAGAGGCTCAGGAATATGCGCGTTTAAAAGGAGAAAACGAAGCATTGGAAAAAGTAGCTATCCAAAAAGAGTGCAGTGTTATTACAAAGAAAGAAGTCCCTTCTGATGAACCTAAAGATAACACAATAGCAAAACCATCTTCCTCTGAAGACAAAACTGAAGAAAACACATCAAGTGAGATATCCTCTGACAATAATGTCGAGGATAGCGCAGCACTTGAATCATCATCTGATGACAAGATTGAAGAAACCATATCAATTGAACACATTCAAGAATCTGCGGCGTTGAAATGATTTAAGATCCTTTGCTTTGCTCAGGATGACAGAAAAGAAAGTGACAGCTGCCTAGCACGTATTCTTTGCCTTCTTCATAATCTCCCTCATAAAAACCGGAAGGTCTGACGGCTGGCGGGATGTTATGAGGTTGCCGTCTACTATTACTTCTTTATCCTCATAATCAGCCCCTGCTATCTTCATCTCCTTTGCGACCGAGCGGTAACAGGTCGCGTGTCTGTCTTTCATGACCCCGGCGGAGATCAATATCTGGGGGCCGTGGCATATTGCGGCTATTGGTTTGTTCTTTTCAAAGAAGTCTTTTGCGATCTTCAGGGCTTTGGGGTCTTTTCTGATCTCTGCGGGCGCCTTGCCTCCGGGTATTATGAGGAAGCTGTAATCCTCGTGATCAATATCGCTGATCGCCCTGTTCGCCTCAACTTCATATCCCTTCTTGCCCTTTATCTTTCCTTTCTTCATTGAGGCTATATCGACATCATGCCCCTCTTCAAGCATCCTGTAATATGGAACGAGTAGTTCCGAGTCCTCAAAGTTGTCCGCGCTTATGATCAATACCTTCATGTCTCACCTCCTTCTTCTGGTATTAATTGTATCACCTATACAGAAAAGAGAATATCGAATGAAGAATAATGAATGTCGAAGTTTTGTCTTTACTTCAGCCTTCGACATTCCTTGTCGTAGCGACTCTGCGCGAAGACTCGCTACGAGTTCGATATTCATCATTCGTCTTTAAAAAAAGGTTGTACGGAAAATAGATCATTCAAGGTTCACGCAGGGGCATGGCGCGCCATGCCCCTGCGCCGCCCAAATGACAAAATATAATGTTGCGTGTCCCAGGGTTTTCTTGTTCTTTAGCGTACTTATAAAAGCGGTTGCAATGGAGGCTTTTTAGGTGTATATAGATGTTAATGAGATGGCTTTATGTGTCTATTGATATACAACCGTAAACTTATTGAATATTTCTGATAAGAGGAGGAAAGCATGCCTAACAAGAAAAACATACTCACTAATAATTTCGGTGCCCCGGTCAAGGATGATCAGAACTCTCTGACTGCCGGCACTTCCGGTCCTGTGCTTATGCAGGATGTTCACCTGATGGAAAAACTGGCTCATTTTGACCGGGAACGTATTCCTGAAAGGGTCGTGCATGCCAAGGGAGCGGGTGCCCATGGATATTTTGAAGTAACTGAGGATGTTACAAGATACACGCGGGCAAAGTTTCTCTCGAAGGTCGGTAAAAAGACAGAGGTTTTTATACGCTTTTCTACTGTTGGAGGTGAAAAAGGGTCTGCTGATGCAGAGCGTGACCCGCGGGGGTTTGCGGTCAAATTTTATACGGAAGAAGGCAACTACGACATGGTCGGGAACAACACGCCTGTCTTTTTCATCCGTGACCCGCTTAAATTTCCTGACTTCATCCATACACAGAAACGGCATCCGGAAACAAATCTTAAGGACCCCGATATGTTCTGGGACTTTCTTTCACTCACGCCGGAATCGATACATCAGGTCACTATCCTTTTCTCTGACAGGGGTACGCCCATGACCTACCGCCATATGAACGGGTACAGCAGTCACACCTTTAAATGGTACAACGCGAAGGGAGACCATTTCTGGGTAAAGTATCATTTCAAGACCGAACAGGGCATCAGTAATTTCAGACGGGAAGAGGCTGATGCCATGAAAAGCAGGGACCCTGATCATGCCACGCGTGACCTTTTTGAATCAATAAAGGAAGGTGAATATCCATCCTGGAAACTTGAAATGCAGATCATGACACCGGAGCAGGCGGCTGAGTACCGCTTTGATCCTTTTGATATTACCAAGGTCTGGCCCCACTCGGATATCCCTCCGATAACGATCGGACGCATGGTCCTTGACCGTAATCCTGCTAATTACTTTGCTGAAGTGGAGCAGTCAGCCTTTTCCCCTGCCAACTTCGTTCCGGGTATCGCGGCGTCCCCGGACAAGATGCTCCAGGGCAGGCTCTTCAGTTATCATGATACCCATCGCCACAGGCTCGGCCCAAATTTTCATATGCTTCCGGTAAATGCGGCCAGGGCATGCAAGCTTAATAATTACCAGCGGGACGGTTTTATGTATATGCATAATAACGGCACCGGTGCGCCAAATTACTATCCCAACAGTTTCGGAGGTCCCGACCCCGATCCTAAAAAGGGTGAACCGGCCTTCGAAGTATCAGGAATGGCAGCACGCCAGAGTTACACGCACCCCAATGACGACTTTGTTCAGGCCGGAGATCTGTACCGCAGCGTAATGAGCAATGCGGACAGGGATCATCTGGTCGGCAATATCGTAAGTCATCTTGGAGGTGCGCAGAAACGGATCCAGATGCGGCAGACAGCCCTTTTCTTTAAGGCAGACCCGGATTATGGAAAGAGGGTAGCCGACGGACTAAAGCTTGATATGAAGGAAGTAGAACAACTTGCAGGTATGTCACAGGAAGAGAGAATGCTTGTCACAGCAGAGGGCTCTTCGATGAAGATGAAAAAAGAAAAGACATCGGTGCGTTAACAATGTTTTGAAGCTGAACTGATCAAGGGTAAGGGTCGATGATCGACAGGCGGCAATTTATAATCGGGGCCACAGGCTGTGCATTGTCAACACTGAGCGGTGATGTGCTCATGGCCGGTACAGGCAGAAATATGAAAACAAAGGTCTCGCTTGTCAATACCTCTGATAGAGTATCAGGCATTAAAAAGGCCATCGGACTTCTGGGCATAAATCCTGTGAAGGGGAAAAATGTACTCCTTAAACCGAACTTCAATACCGCCGATCCCTTCCCGGGTTCCACGCATAATGATACCCTTACAAATCTGATACTGCAGCTGAAGAGCATGCAGGCAAAAGCCGTAACAATTGGAGAGCGTTGCGGTCCCCCGGACACAGAGGACGTTCTCAGGGAAAAAGGGATCTATGACATCTGCAAAAAGCTCGATGTGGGACTTATCAATTTCGAGGAACTTCCCCCGGACCAATGGATCAAGTTCGATCCGGTGCAAAGCCATTGGAGAAACGGCTTCTTAGTGGCAAGGCCGGTAGTTGATTCAGAATGTACAGTTGCCACCTGCTGCCTCAAGACCCACGGCTATGGAGGGGTATTTACCATGTCCCTGAAGCTGTCCGTGGGAATCACGCATAAGAAGAACATGACCGAACTCCACTCTTCCTTTATCAGCATGAGAAAGATGATCGCCGAGATAAACCAGGCCTATAAGCCGGCCCTGATATTAATGGACGGAATAGAGGTCTTTGTGGACGGAGGCCCCGGCCATGGGACAAAGAAGAGGGCTGACGTGATACTGGCAGGGACCGACAGGGTCGCCATAGATGCCGTTGGGCTGGCAGTCCTGAAAAAACTCGGCAGCAACAGGGACATCATGAAACGAAAGATCTTCCAGCAGGACCAGATAAAAAGAGCGGTCGAAATTGGTCTGGGCGTGTCGGGCCCGGAGGAAATTGAGATCATAACTGATGATGAGGCCAGCCGGAGATATGCAGGAAAGCTGACAGAGATCCTGATGCAGGGGTAGGGACACCTCGAATCCTTAGCCCTTACATTCCCCCCGCTTTTCACCTTTTTCAGCCATCAGGAAAACAGCGTCTAAAGTCTGCGTTATGATTGCCGAACAGATAACAATGGAAGTATCCAATAAAACAAAACCGTGTGTGCACTGCGGTAAGGTCATGAATGAGAAATACATGGCATGTCCGCACTGCGGAGGCCAACAGCAGGAGATCTTTGAACCCCTGCCTCCGGAATGTCCAAGATGCGAGGTCAGCCTGAATGTGCTGGCCGGTGATGGTGAAGAATATGACGTCTGTCCTCAATGCGGCGGGATGTGGCTTGATAAGGACGAGTTTCACAGGGCCACGCGTGAGCGGGACGTTTATAAGGATGTAGAGATCAGGGGTGAATACTTAAAGGCCCCTGCCCGGGGACCAGTTGAGTACATACCGTGTGTCAGGTGCGGAAAACTGATGAACAGGAAGAACTTCGGCAAGGTCTCGGGAGTGATGATCGACAGATGCGGCAAACACGGTGTCTGGCTTGATGCAGGAGAGCTTGAAAAGATCCGGCATTTTATTGCGGACGGGGGACTTGACCGGTCAAGGGACATGGATATTGCCATGAACCGTGAAAAGATCAGGGAGCTTGCTGTGACCGTTGGAGAGACCGCGTTTACGCAGAGGCTTCTGCATTTCTGGAATTTCAAGAGGTGGCTCTTCAGGGGCTGTTGATAACCTGCCGGTATCAGTCTGCTTTTCTGCTTTCGAACTTTCTCACTTCTGAGCGTACGTATTTCGAAGTTATTTTCAGAAATGTTTCAGCATTGACAAGGCAGCTCTCTGTCAAAAATTTCCAGGTATTCTTTGGATGGGTTTTCAATTGCAACTGCTATGCCCTCAATTGAGTCCCCCTTTATTATGATCCTTCTTGTTTTAGCAGATACTTTTATCATCTGGTCTTTTAATGGAATAATAAGCTGGAATTTAGGGTCAGAAGGCAACTTTAACTTCGAGTCAATAAGCATGCCATTTTTTGACAGGTTTTTTACAACAGCTGTACACATTTCTTCGCCGTTAAAGAATTTTGTATATAATCTGTAACTTACTCTTTTAAAGGATCGTTTGTTCATAAAATAAAACCTCTCGATGATGAATTAAGATTCCGCCAGTGCCCCGTTTTTTTTCGTAGTTTCTTCAGGCCTGACTTTATGAGGGAATCATAAAATAAGTATCTCATGCCGGCTTGTAAATGTGCTGTTAATGTTTGTAAATAGTTTGTAAATTTCAATACTCCCTTACTGGATTTTATCCGCACGTCCGCAAAAAACGTGATAAAATTTTGTGATGATGTATATGAATTTCGCGTTAAATAAGGTGATATATTTTTATTATGCGCAATCAGGAAATCGCAAAGATCTTTAATGAAATTGCAGACATCCTTGAGATAAAGGGGGATCTTCATGTGCATTCAAAATACAGTGACGGAAGCCATGACCTCCAGGAGCTTGTTGATGCATCAATGGCACGGGGCTACGAATACCTTGCCATAACCGACCATTCAAAAGGGCTCGGGATCGCAAGGGGAATGAGCATCGATCGGGTGCTTGAACAGAATAAAAATATAAGGGCATTGATAAAAAGACTGAAGAGCAAAAGACGAGGGGTTAGGGTTTGACAGGCTGTTGAAAAACTGCCTGGACCTGTCATCTTGAGGGCCGGGACAGGATATTATCTCTTTTTTAAGGGCTTTTTGCTGACACTCATGCTGAGGTATTCAATTATCTCATCGGCAATGGATTCAATGGGTTTGCCTGTAACACTGATAACATGAAACCTGCCTTTTTTACATATCTTTCTTGCGGCCTCCAGTTCTTCAAGCACGCTGAAACGGTCAGTGTATGTGGACGGCCCCACCGGGCCCATCTTCTCCTGCCGCTTTTTTCTGTGCATCATAAGATCTTCGTATGAAATGGTCAGGCCGATCACACACTTGCGATCTATCCTGAACAATTCAGGGGGCGGGGGCACGTTTATGATAAGGGGAATGTTCGCAACCTTCCATCCATGAACGGCAAGATACATGCTCAGCGGGGTCTTGCCGGACCGGGAGACACCTGTCAGTACTATATCTGATGATGACAGGTCCTGGGCCATTTGACCATCATCATGTTTAATTGTATATTCAATTGCCGAGATCCTGTCGAAATAATCCTTTCGCAGCTTGCGATAGAGACCGGGCTTGCCCACCGGAGGGGTTCCCAATACGTCTGACAGGTGGTCAAGCAGGTTTCCCATGAGGTCGATCGTCGCAATCTTCTGTTTTTCCCCTTGAAGGACAAGGGCCTTTCTCATTTCAGGATCGACCAGTGTATGGACTACGGTCCCACCGGTTTTCAATGCCTTTTCCATGATCTCTTTGATCTGAGCCCTGCGCCGGACATGGGTCATTTTAATAAGCGGCACCTGGATTTTCGGGAATTGTGCCAGAACTGTTTCGATTATCTGCGAGCCGCTGGACCCTGATGCACCGGAAACCAGATATATAGGGCCCGGCTCCCCTTTACTGCCTTTCTGCTCAACAGGAACTTTCTTTCTTTTTTCTGTCTTCATCCTGAAAGTCCCGGTATTTGAGTTTTTAAAGCATCCATCAAGAGGCACCTCTCTTTTGTTCAGTATATCATTAAGAAGGGTCATTTTCAGGGTTAATGTCCTGACAAAAGACAATTAAGAATTAAACGGAAAATCTGTTCCGTTATGCAAAGACAATATATTTATGATAATATTAATGTCGTTTTAGGGATTCAAAATCTAATCAATACAAGGCAGATATATATTAATGAGAACACATACATGCAGTGGAGTTACAGATAAAAATGCAGGCGAGCGTGTCACGCTTGTCGGCTGGGCGAATAAATGGCGTGATCATGGAGGCGTTGTATTCATAGATCTCAGGGACCGAAGCGGTTTGGTCCAGCTGGTCTTCAGCCCGGAGATCGACGCGGATATTCATAAGGCCGCGCATAAGATAAGAAATGAATATGTTATTCAGGTAGAGGGTGATGTCAGGGAGAGGCCTGAGGGCACTATAAATGAATCGATGTTCACCGGCAGGATAGAAGTTGTTGTTAAGAAGCTGACAGTACTGAATGAGTGCAAGCCGCTTCCCTTTATGGTGGATGATGAGACAGATGCCTCTGAGTCTTTGAGATACAGGTACAGGTACCTTGACCTCAGAAGGCCGGTCATACAGCAGAACATCATTATCAGGCACAAGGCGGTAAGGTCGTTTCGTGACTATCTTGATTTAAACGGCTTTCTTGATATAGAGACCCCTGTGCTCACCAAGAGCACGCCCGAGGGCGCAAGGGACTATCTTGTGCCGAGCAGGACAAATCCGGGGCATTTTTTCGCTCTTCCGCAGTCACCCCAGATATTCAAGCAGTTATTGATGGTCTCGGGTCTCGAAAAATATTACCAGATAGTGCGCTGTTTCAGGGACGAGGACCTCAGGGCGGACAGGCAGCCCGAGTTCACGCAGGTGGACATGGAGATGTCCTTTATTACCAGAGATGACATAATGGCCATTATTGAGGATATGCTCAAAAAGGTCTTTAAAGATGCTATAGGTGTTGAAATAGACCAGTCTTTTCAAAGACTTTCATATTATGAGTCAATGGAGAGGTACGGCAGTGACAAGCCTGACCTCAGGTTCGGGCTTGAGCTTAAGAAGGTGAGTGATATTGTTGAGGGCTCGTCCTTTAAGGTATTTCTTGATACCATTAATAAGGGCGGTATTATAAAAGGTATGAACGCAAAAGGCCTGGCCGGTTACTCAAGAAAAGACCTGGATGACCTGACCAAAGAGGTTCAGGGATTCGGCGCTAAGGGCCTTGCATGGATGAAGGTCAAGGAAAAGATAGAGTCCCCGATAGCTAAATTCTTCCCTGCGGAGACATTAACAGCCCTTGTCGAGAGGTTCGATGCGAAAGAGGGTGATCTCCTGTTATTCGTTGCTGACAATGAGGGTGTTGCCAATGCCTGCCTTGCAAAGCTCAGGGATGAGATAGCCAGACGCCTTGATCTAATTAATAAAAATGAATATAAGTTTGTCTGGATAACCGATTTCCCGCTTTTTGAGTGGAATGAGGATGAAAAAAGGCATGAGGCCATGCACCATCCGTTCACAAGCCCCATGTCAGAGGATATTGATAAATTTTTATCTGCTGATACTTCAGATCTGTCTTCGATCAAGGCACAGGCATATGACATTGTCCTTAACGGCTATGAAATAGGCGGCGGGAGTATCCGTATCCACAGGAAAGAGGTTCAGGACAGGATGTTCCAGCTGCTGAACATTGAAAAGGAAGAGGCTGATGCCAAATTCGGCTTTCTTCTTGAGGCCTTACAGTACGGCGCTCCCCCTCACGGAGGCATAGCGCTCGGCCTTGACCGGCTTGTGATGATAATGACCGGGGCCAGCTCTATCAGGGACGTTATAGCATTCCCGAAGACCCAGAAAGCGGCCTGTCCGCTCAGCCATGCGCCTTCACAAGTGGATGCGAAACAGCTGGAGGAACTCAGTATCAGTCTTGATATTGAGGAAGAGTGAAATAGTCATTTTTTTCAAGCTGTTTCCAGATTTTAAATTCTATCCAGGTAGATATATTGATTTTCAAATAAGGCCCTTGTAAGCTATGCTGCGGGGGCCTTTTTTATGTTCAGGAGGTATATGTCTAATTTAAAGGGTGTTAAGGTAGCTGCCTTTTTAGTGTTTTCCCTGGTGATGTCCGGAGTTATATGTTCAGATGTGTATGCAGAAAACGGGTATCTCGTTGAATATTCAGAACAAACAGGCCGTATCAGCCTTGATATCAGCAATACTTCCCTGAAAAGGGTGCTTCAGGACATCTCTTCCCGGACCGGTGTTACTGTTTTTTTTGATCCGGAAGCAGAAAAACAGGTTACATTGAAGGTAAAGGATATCGAGCTGGATAAGGGTCTTAAGCGGCTTATCGCACCCGGCAGTCATGCCATGGTGTATGAAAGGCTCATCAATACTCAGGGGCAGGAAGAGGTCAGGCTCAAAAAGATATCAGTCTTCAAAGAGGGTGATGGGGAAACAGAGGAACTGCTTTTAAATAAAGGATATAGTAATTCTGAAGACAGGTTGTCTGCCAGGGAAACTGAAAGAAAGAGTGATTCGTATGTCCCTCCTGAAGAGCGTGCAAATCTCTCAAAGGAAGAAAGAGATGTCATGAAAAATAGGCGACGGGCATCAAGGCTTGAGAGGAAGGCCGAAAAAAAGGCGCGAAGGAACAGCTCGAAAACCGCAACCCCCCGAAAATAAAGCTAAGTTATCTGTGAAGAGTCAAAAAACTTCAGGCAGGCATTTGGTCTTTTGAGGCAGATTTGTCTATCTGAAATAGCATGTCAGGCTCCCCCCTCTATTCTAAATCGAGAAAAAGTGGTATAAGGTACTAAATCATGGTAAATATAAAAGTGAAAATCGGGAGACAGGGAAAAAGTCATTTAAAAATCGAAATATAGGTATAAGGAGGACAAAATATAAATTTCTTAAAAATATGTAACTGCTTGATTTATTGGGTTTCCAATTTCAAATAAGCAAAAATTATATATTAATTTAAATTTTTATATTGACTCTGATTCAACTCAATATATATCATATCTGAGCGTTAGTCCTTCTTCTTGAATTTATTAACTTTTTTTAGTATCGTGTTGATACCACATTAGTCTGCTGATAGTATATAAACTGTTTTTTCGTTGAAGGTATACTTCATTTATATGAAAAGGAGATGTGTATGAGACTAGTATTATTAGGGGCACCAGGAGCTGGTAAAGGCACTCAGGCCAAGATGTTGATCGAGAAGTACGGCATTCCTCAAATTTCCACAGGCGATATCCTCAGAAAAGCTGTTTCAGACGGTACTCCGCTCGGAAAAGAAGCAAAGATCATTATGGATAAAGGCGAACTCGTCACTGATGAGATCGTAATCGGACTCGTAAAAGAGAGACTCGCTCAGGATGACTGTAAAAATGGTTATATTCTGGACGGTTTTCCCAGGACCACCCCTCAGGCTGAAGAGCTTGACAATGTTCTGACTGCAATGAACTCACCGCTTGACGTTGCGCTCAGCGTTGATGTTGACAAGAATGACCTTATGCAGAGGCTTACCGGCAGAAGGACATGTAACGGTTGTCAGCAGATGTACAATGTTCACTTCACCCCGCCCCAGAAGGAGGGTGTATGTGACAAGTGCGGCGGCGAGCTTATGCAGAGAGGTGATGATAAGGAAGATACAATAAAGAACAGGCTTGAAGTATATGAAAAATCAACTGCTCCCCTCATAGATTACTACGGAAAGAAGGGCATCCTGAAATCCGTAGAAGGTGTTGGAAGTATTGATGATATATTCAATAAGATATGCACATTGCTTGGTGCTTAAAATAGATCAAATAATTTAATAAGGAGAAAGAAATGTCATTAATTAAACCACATGGTTCAGACAAGCTGAATCCGCTATATGTATATGACACAGCTGAAAATGAGGCTCTGCAGCATGAAGCCAAAAGTCTGGATTCTATTCTTGTAAGCTCAGCTACTGCAGCTAACGCAGTTATGATGGGTGGCGGTTACTTTAACCCGTTAACAGGCTATATGAATAAAGCCGATGCCCTGTCTGTTGCCAATGGAATGAAGACCACTTCAGGTCTGTTCTGGCCAACACCTGTATTAAACCTGGTTAAGGATGCAGACGGAATCAAAGCAGGCGATCGCATTGCACTTAAAGATCCTAACGTTGAAGGCAATCCAATCCTTGCAGTTATGGATGTAGAAGCGGTTGAAGAATTCAGCGACGCAGAGATGGCGCTGATGTCAGAAAAAGTCTATGCGCCAAGCCCTGACGAAGCTCACCCCGGTGTTGAAGCATTCAACTCACAGGGTAAGGTTTGTCTGTCAGGTTCGATCAAAGTATTAAATTTCTCTTACTTCCAGGATGAATTTCCGGATACTTTCCGTACTGCAGTTGAAATTCGTAACGAGATTATGGAGCATGGCTGGAAGAAAATCGTTGCCTTCCAGACCCGTAACCCGATGCATCTTGCCCACGAAGAACTTTGCCATATGGCAATGGACCGTTTAGGTTGTGATGGCCTCGTTATTCACATGCTGCTTGGTAAATTAAAACCGGGCGATATACCTGCACCTGTTCGTGATGCTGCTATCCGTAAGATGGTAGAGCTTTATTTCCCGCCAAACAGTGCAATGGTTACCGGTTACGGTTTCGATATGCTTTATGCCGGTCCGCGCGAAGGTGTACTGCACGCTGTATTCCGTCAGAACATGGGCGCAACTCACTTCATTGTTGGTCGTGACCATGCGGGTGTTGGTGATCACTACGGTGCATTTGATGCTCAAACGATCTTTGAAAACGAAGTACCGGCCGGTGCTCTGGAAATAGAGATATTCAAGGCTGATCACACTGCGTACTCAAAGAAGCTGGACAAGGTTGTTATGATGTGTGAAGCTCCTGATCATGTAAAAGAGGACTTTGTTCTTCTTTCAGGTACAAAGGTCCGTGAAATGTTAGGTAAGGGTATTGCACCGCCTAAAGAATTCTCACGGCCTGAAGTGGCTGATATTCTGATCGGTTATTATAAGAGTCTTGAAAAATAAAAAGATTCCCTTTTAGGGATTGTTGAGGACTTAAGGACAACTATTTTAGTTGTTAATGTTGAACATGGCTTAATTTAAGCTGAAAAAACCAAAGAAGGAGGTAGTGCAATGCCAAGTTTTGTAATCGCAGAAAAATGTGACGGTTGTAAAGCTCAGGACAAGACAGCATGTATGTACATCTGTCCGAATGACCTCATGGCTCTCGACAGAGACATCATGAAGGCATTCAATCAGGAGCCTGATCAGTGCTGGGAGTGTTACAACTGTGTAAAAATCTGTCCGCAGCAGGCAATTGAGGTCAGGGGGTATGCAGACTTTGTCCCGCTTGATGGTAATGTTATCCCGATGAGGGGTACAGATGCAATTATGTGGACAGTCAAGTTCAGGAACGGAATACTGAAAAGGTTCAAGTTCCCGATCAGGACAACAGAAGAAGATTCAATCGATTGCTATGGCGGTAAGCCGGATGCAGACATGTCAAAAGTAAAAGAGCCCGGGTTCTTTAATGCCCCGGCCCGCCCAGAATAAATAAAAGGAGGAGGAAAAACAATGGCAGAAGAAAATACTTTTTCATTTTGTGAAAAGCCCGAAATTGTTGAGCATGAGACCGATCTGCTCCTTATCGGCGGTGGCATGGCTTGCTGCGGTAGTGCGTATGAAGGTACTAAGTGGGCCGAAGCCAATAAATTAAGGATCACAATGATCGACAAGGCTGCAGCAGACAGAAGCGGCGCAGTCGCAATGGGTCTGTCAGCTATCAACACTTATGTTGGTGAGAATAAATGTGAAGACTATGTTAAATACGTAAGGAATGACCTTATGGGTATCACAAGGGAAGATCTTGTATACGATCTCGGCAGACACGTTGATGACAGTGTTCAGCTGTTTGAAGAGTGGGGCCTACCTATCTGGAAAAAAGGCGACGACGGATTCTCACTTGACGGACACCAGGCAAGAGATGCCGGTAAAGCGTCATTAAGAGACGGCGGCGCACCTGTCAGATCCGGTAAATGGCAGATCATGATCAATGGTGAGTCTTACAAGGCGATCGTTGCAGAAGCTGCAAAGAAAGCACTTGAGATAAACAGAGCAGCAACGGGCGTTGACCAGAACCTCTTTGAAAGGGTTTTCATCGTAAGACTTTTCAAAGATGCTAACGATCCTAACAGGGTTGCAGCAGCAGTTGGTCTCAGCGTTAGAGAGAACAAGATGTACATCTTCAAGGCCAAAGGTATGGTCCTTGCAGCAGGCGGAGCAGTTAACTGCTTCAGGCC
>CBFDEG010000071.1:0-13098 GCA_965603765.1 uncultured bacterium
GCGCCAAGTGTCATGACTCAAGCATGCCTGCCGACTATTCCGGCATAGAACTTAGTATAGCTGCACTTGCTGCGGCTGCGAATGACTACCACACGCCTCCCGTAAATCAGAACCTGGGGCTTCCGGATACGATGTTTAATGCAGTGACAGAGGCTGAGTGCCGGGTATGTCATAGCACCAATCCACCTCCGGGTATTCCTGTTGATGACACTTATCTGCCTGACAGACACCATCTGAATGTTGGCACGGTAATACCACAAGGAACTTGCACGGATGAAGGGATTGCATGTCAGGTTGACGCGGATTGTACGCAGGCGAATGACTACTGCATCGGAGACAGTCAGGCCCCTAATGCAACACTCACATCACCGGCAAGCGGTCTCTATGAGTGTCTGACCTGCCACACACTGATCTGGGATGATGTTACAATGACTTCACAGTTCGAACCGTTCAGAGACTGTACAATATGTCATACCGTTGAATTTCAGCCTGATCACCCTGACCGCACCCAGGAGGCGAACGTCCACCACAGGACAGGGGATGCACCCAAGGGTGACTGCGCAGCCTGCCATGGCTCCCTGGTTGACTCTGGACTGGAAGACACTGACAATGACGGGTTTGCGGATACAGTTAATGCCCCGTGGGTCCCGACCTACCAGCCGAGTCTTGTAACACCGTGGCCGAGCGGAAAGCCTAACGGCGGAGAAGCTAATTCGCGCGGTACACTTGAAGGTAACTGTAACTACTGTCACGACAGCTCAACTACTGATACCTGTGATACGATTGCAGGAACCTGTACTGCTGTCCCTGCAACCGAATGTTCGATCGATGCGGACTGTAACGGCCCGATTCTGATCAATCATGATACGCACCATTATACAGGTGTTCCCGGTTTGGTTCCAGGCGGCGCCTGTTGGTTCTGCCATCCGACGTTTTCCCCGACGGATACTGCTGAAGACATGAGAGCGTGTGAGACCTGTCACGGTATCCCATCGCTTCACAATATTCAGGTGGATTCAAATGCGGATGGGTCCATAGATCCTGGTGAAGAGATTCCTCGCTGGGGCCATATCGGCAACAATGCTGACTGTAACGGATGCCATGGGTTTACGGCTGCATCAGCGCCCGGTTCCGGTCCGGTAGTCCCGAATATCTATAGCGCGGATTATCTTACTGTGACAGCAGGCAGTGATAAAACAGTCACTCTGACCGGTGTGGCATTTACAAACACTGTAATGGGTACTATCCTGCTGACGAGCAATGCTGAGCTGACCGCGTCAGACGGATCTGTTACTGCCCTTACCCCGGTGTCTGTTACTGACTCTGAGATCGTGGTGGTCCTGCCCGGTTCACTGGCAGCAGGCAACTATGACCTTAGAGCGACCAAGGGTAGCAAGAAGAGTAACCCGGTTGTTGTTTCAGTGACACCTGCAGTTGTGATCAGCAATACGGACTGCAACAAGAAAAAGGGAGTACTGACGATCACCGGTGCCGGTTTTGTAGAAAAGCCTGAAGGTACTGATGCTTATATCGGTGTTGTGGTAAATGGTGAAAATGTGGAGCTTATCTCGTGGGCAGATACCAGCATTAAGGCATCTGTCAGCAGCTGCTCCAGCAAAGACACTGTTACTGTCAACTCTCTGTATGGTTCAGCTACCAGCGGCAGCAGTAAACCTTCTAAACCCTGTAAAGGGAAGGGCTGTAATAAGTAGTAGTTGATTAGAGCGTTTTAAGTCCGGGCAAGGAGGGATACTCCTTGCCCGGATAATTTTCAACGGTTGCATTGATATGGTATTAAGCAGGCAGGATATGTAGATATATAAGGATAAATATTTTTTTGATCAAAATATTTTGCGGCATAATATAAATAAATATAGGCAATTATTGAGAGTCAAGGATTACATTTTGGTGTCTGTTTTAAGGTTTTTATGAAAATTTAAAAGTAGGGTAAGTGTACTTGATATGGTTGACTAAGAGATACTTCCCTGGGGAGGGAAAGAAAAATGAACACAAAAAGGAATAGACTGTTCACTTTCGTTTTATTAATGATATTTACAATTGCATCCGGAGTTTTAATGTTGCCGGATGCTGATTGCGTCGCAGCTGATCCTCCTCCGGTCAGACAGAATCTTGGGTTTCCTGACAGTTCAATTGCCGACCTCACTGAAGAAGATTGTCGCTTCTGCCACGAAGACCCGAACATTGTAGATGATGCGCACATTCCTGACAGGCATCATCTGCTCGTTGGAACTACAGTGCCTGATCCAACTGTAAGGCCTTTTCCTGATGGCGATACGAACGGTAATTACGACTGTTATTCCTGTCATGACCTTGTCTGGGACCCTAACTCAATGACATATCAATTCGAGACATTCAGGGACTGCATCTTCTGTCATAATACAGGTTCCCCTCATCACCATACAGCTGACGCACTGGCCCAGAACTGCGATGCCTGTCACGGCCTGGTTGATAACCCTTCTGATGGACATTTCATTCCGGAATATCCTGCATCGTTAGTTACGCCTAAACCCAGTGATGGAGAAGGATTGCCGCTTAACAGCAGAAATAATGGCGCCGGTGCCTGTGACTACTGTCATGACAGCGGTCTTACAGAAGAAGGTATTATGGCGGATAACAATCAGAACCTTCACCACAATACAAACCTGACCACTCTGAGTCCTCCAGTTTGCCAGTGGTGCCACGATTTTAGTTTGCCTCCTGAGGAACGGATACGCGGGTGTGAGGGATGCCACGGTATCAACACTCTGCATAACATTCAGGTTGATTCAACTGCTCCAGGTAATATTGGATCGATAGAACCGGGCTTCGAGGATCCGTATTTTGGCCATATCGGAAACAATGATGATTGCTGGGGCTGCCATGGATTCACATCAGTTTCTGCACCCGGGTCCGGTCCGATCATTCCTGATATCAGTCTTTTGAGTGCATATAGTATTCCAGCAGGAACTGACACAAGCATTACAATAAGCGGCTCAGCCTTAACAAACACAGTACAGACACCGCAAGGTCCGGTTAGCATTGAATCTAATGTAGTTCTGACAGCAGTTGACGGTACAACCACAGCGATTACACCTGATGCTATCACTGTAAATAGCATGGAAGTAACCATTCCAGGTACATTGGCTGCAGGTAACTATATACTGCGCGCAGTCAAGCTGAGCAATGACAGTAATGCCGTCAACATCGCGTTAACTCCGCCGGTAACGATCACTGATGCATACTGTGATAAAAAGAAGGGCGTGCTGACAGTGAACGGGTCCGGTTTCAGTGTTAAACCTGAAGGGACTGATGCTGATATCAGCGTTGAGGTCAACGGACAGCTGGTTGATATCATCTCCTGGATAGATACAAAGATAAAAGTATCTGTATCAAGCTGTATAAGAAATGCCACCATTAAGGTTAAAGCCCTTTTTGGTACTGCCGTAAGCGGCGCGGTCGGTAAACCGCCAAAACCCTGCAAAGGCAAAAAGTGCTAACTTTTTTGGAGATGGGACCTGCAATATGCAGGTCCTGTCTTTACCTTTTTTAATTTAAAAGTTCATTTTTTAATAGAGTTGGCCTGAAAAGTCAATAATTTTCTTTGAGAAATAAAGATAGGGGCTCTTTATGAAAACAGGATTGAACATTAAGCCGGAGCTGCTCTGCATAAGTCTGATAGCCGCTTTCAGCTTGATAGCTGTTCTGGTAAGCCGTGCTGATGTTCCGGCGCCGCCTGTCAATCAGCAGGTCGGCATACCGGATGGACTTTTTAACGACCTTGATGAGACGGATTGCCGTTTTTGCCACGAAAATCCGGAACAGTTCCCTGTTGATGATGTTTCAGTACCTGACCGTCATCATCTGCTTTACGGATCTACTGTTACTGCAGGTACATGCTCGGTTTCCGGGAGCTTCTGTCAGCCTAATGCAGGCATTGATTGTCCTGAAAGTTACGAGGCCTGTCTTAACCCGAGCGCCGCACCTTTTCCACCGCTGCCGGGAGAAACATTTAACTGCTTCTCCTGTCATGATCTGGATTGCGGCACCGGCATTTGCGAGATCATTATATATAGAGATTGTACTTTCTGCCATCATCAATTTATTGACAGTTCAGCTGTGGATATAACCGTTCATCACATAACTTCTGCCGCACAGGGCGGAGACTGTGTCAGCTGCCATGGTGATATTGTTGATAATATGGACGACGGGCATACTGTCTTTACATATACTCCTACTCTGGCAACCCCAAGACCAAAAGGAGGGGACGGATTGCCTTTTAACAGTGAAGGAAGGGGTGCGGGTGCATGTGATTATTGCCATTCGACAGGAACCGGCAGTCAGATAATCCCGGGGACTGATACTGCTTCAGGAATAGCGGTGTATTCAAACTCGAGGACCCACCACTTTACAGGTTTAGGAAATGATGTGGCCAAGTGTGAGTGGTGTCATGATATGGACCTTGATGCAGAATATACGATCAGGACGTGTGAACGCTGTCATGGATATGAGTCGCTTCATAATATTCAGGTTGATTCGGATGGGGACGGTGTTATTAATCCCGGTGTCGAAATGCCGTTCTACGGACATGTCGGCAATTCTGATGACTGCTGGGGATGCCATGGATATTCAGGGGCTTCAGCGCCCGGCACCGGCCCGATCGCTCCTGTTATAAGTTATTCTGATATTTCTGTTATAACTGCCGGTATTGATACAGCTGTCACCCTTAGTGGTTCAGCATTTACAAATCTTGACAATGGTGTTGAATTATCATCAGGCATTACTCTGACGGCTCATGATGGTTCAACGATGGAACTCACACCTGACACTATCAGTCAGGATTCTATCACAGTGACAATTCCCGGGACTCTGCCGAAAGGCAACTATTACCTGCGTGCGTTAAAGACCGGTTCAGAAAGCAATCCGGTTGTTGTCAGTATCAAGCCGGAAGTATTGATCACACAGCTTGACTGTGACAAAAAAAGAGGTATACTTACATTTATAGGGTCGGGATTTGGGGAAAAGGTTGAAGCTACTGATGAATATATTCGCATTGAGATTAATGGAGAAAGGGTTGATATTATATCCTGGACTGATACCCGTATAAGGGCCGCTGTCTATAACTGTTCAAGTAAAGATGTTGTTAGCGTATACACGCTGTTTGGCACGGCTTCAGTCAACACAGGTAAACCGCCCAAACCATGCAGAGGCAGAGGCTGTATTAAATGATATTTTCCAGGGAGGAATATTTTGTACACAAAACGTAATACAGCTGTTCTTTTCATCAGCATATTCATGGTGCTAATAATCCATGTGCCTGCATTTTCTGCTGAGAGGTCTGTAATTATTGGTTTTCACCAGAAACCGGGGCCATCAGAAAAGGCATTGGTCCATGGGGCTAAAGGTATCATTAAACGTTCTTATAAACTGATACCAGCTGTGGCTGCAACCCTGCCTGAAGAGGCTATTGCTCAAATAAAAAAGAGTAAAGATGTTGCTTATGTTGAAGAGGATGCTGTATTTACGGCAATAGAACCCCTTTCAGGTGATGAGTATGCTGATGCCTGGAGTGTTAAACATATCGGGGCTGATATTGCTCATGACAGCGGCAATAAAGGGGCCGGTGTTAAGGTGGCAGTTTTGGATACAGGTATCGATTACAACCACGAAGACCTTGATAAGAACTTTGCAGGCGGTCGTGATTTTGTCTTTAATGATGATGACCCTTTCGATGACAGCTGGAACAGCCACGGGACTCATATTGCCGGTATTATTGCTGCTGAGCAAAACGGCATTGGTGTGGTAGGTGTGGCACCAGAGGCTGAACTATATGCTGTCAAGGTTCTGGACGGGGGAGGATTCGGGCTCCTGAGCTGGATCATTTCAGGTATTGAGTGGGCAGTTGAGAATAATATGGATATTGTTAATCTAAGCCTTCAGGGCAGAGACTCGCTGGCACTTCAGGATGCATGTGCAAATGCCTATAATGCGGGTGTCCTGCTGGTGGCGGCAGCCGGAAATACGTATGGAGGAGCTGTCGGTTTCCCGGCTGCATATGATTCGGTAATAGCAGTTACAGGTACTGATGAATTTGATATGCGGGCATATTTTTCTCCTGTTGGCCCGGAGGTCGAATTGTCTGCTCCCGGAATGTATATATTGTCCACAGTTTCCGGTAGTGGCTATAAGTCATTAAGCGGCACATCACAGGCAGCGCCGCATGTTGCAGGAACCGCAGCACTGATCCTTTCCTCTGAACCGCAGCACCTGAATGCAGAGGGGATAATAGACTTCACAGACGTAAGGCAGAAGCTTCAAATGGAGGCATCAGATCTGGGTGATACGGGTTTGGATTATATATACGGATTTGGTCTGGTCGAAGCCTCAGAGGCGGTATTACCGCAAAACTGGCCTCACTCCATAATGATAAGCAGGACTAAGAGCCCACCGGCATATGATGCTGCAGCAGTACAAATGCCAGATGGGCTTTACAAGATAATGATAAAGAATAACGGACTTTCAAGGATCAAAGTTGATGTCTTTGAAGATGGCGTCAAAATGAGAGATCGTTCTTTCCTGACCGGTTTTAATGGCAACAAAGATCAGAACGTTTTTAATATTGATGCTGGTGGAACAGCCATTGATCTTGTTTTTACCCCACTTGGAAGGCCGGGGACCTTTGCAAACATAGACATTATGGAGGAAGAACAATGATAAAAGAGATAAAAATAAGATATTTAGTGATGTTGGCGGCCTGCTTGTTGTTTGTATTTGCAGGAATGTCAGACGCTGATATCGGAAAAAGTAAAGATACTGAAAAGCAGGGCAGAAGGGTAGTAGCAAAAGTAAACGGAAAGCCCCTTTATAAAGAACAGCTTATTCCTTATGTTAAGAGAGAGATGAAGAAATTTAAAAAATATGCTGGTAAAAGAGACATGTCTGAACTGGAAAAAAGAGTTAACAGGAAGGCATTGAATGCAGCCATTACACAGGAGCTTATCAGGCAGGAGAGCCTTAAACTTCAGGTAAAGAACATGGATGAGAAGGTAAATAAGAAGTTTATGGAATTCAGGGGTAAATATGAAACAGAGGAAAAGTTCAAAAGCTTTTTAAGTTCAAAAGGAATTACCGAAAGTTATGTGAGAGGGTCCATGAAGAACAGGATCTATATCGAAGAATATCTTGAAGTAAATGGCCTCAAGAATCCAAAAGTTCCTGATGAGGAAATAAAAGAGTACTACGACAGTAACTCCGAAGGTTTCCGCAGGAAAGAATTCATAAAGGCAAGCCATATATTGATAATAGTCAAAGAGGAGGCCGGCTCAGAAGAAAAAGAAGAGTTGAGGACTAAGGCTGAAAAAGTAAGGAAAGAAATAGTGGACGGCGCAGATTTTGCTGAGGCCGCAAAAAAATATTCAGAGGACGGGAAGGCCTCTCATGGTGGTGACCTTGGATATATAAACAGAGGTTACATGCCGTCGGAATTTGACGATGCGGCATTTTCCCTGGATAAAAGTGCTCTGAGTGAAGTTGTTACTACAAAATATGGCTATCACATTATTAAAGTCCTGGACAAAAAACCTGCGGGGATAGCTCCATATGAAGACGTAAAAGATTTTATCGGCAAATATTTACAGGAGGACCTGACCAGGAGAAAGCTTGTTGCGCACATGAAAGAACTTAAAACAAAGGCTGAAATAGAGATCTTATTGAACTGATCTTAATGGTTTGAAATAAACGGGGAAAGATCTATGAGAAGCATATCGTTGAAGATAACATTATTGTTTTTTCTAATGCTCATGGTATTTATGGCTCCTGCAGCAGCACAGGCATGGACAAAGGGAGCTGTAGATGCACCAAAGGTTTTCAGTGAATTTTATTCAAGGGCAATAGCCATTGATGACAGCGGCAATCCGCACATTTCCTATGGTGAAGACCATCTGTATTATGCTTACCATAATGGCAGCAGCTGGAAATATGAGACTGTGGATAACTCCACGGGTGTTGGTCAGTATGCCTCGATGGCGATCGATCCATTGAATAAGGTACATATCAGTTATTATGACTGGGCAAACGGCTACCTGAAATATGCCACTAACGCATCCGGTTCGTGGGTTATAACTATACTTGACAGTTCGGCCGATGTAGGAGTGAATACCGCCATAGCGATAGACTCATTGAATAAGGTTCATATCAGCTATTATGACTGGGACAACCTTTATCTGAAGTATGCCACTAATGTATCCGGTTCGTGGGTTGTAATTACGGTAGACAACGCAGGAGATGTAGGTCTCTATTCCTCCATAGCGATAGACTCACTGGATAAGGTTCATATCAGTTATTATGATTATGATAACGATTATTTGAAATATGCCACGAATGCTTCCGGTCCATGGGTCACTTCGGCCGTGGATAGTTCAGGAACAGTCGGTATGTATACTTCAATTGCAATAGATCCATTAAACAAGATGCATATCAGTTATTATGACTGGAGTGCCGGTGCCCTGAAGTATGCCACGAATGCTTCCGGTTCATGGGGTGCCGTGACAGTGGACAGCTCTGGAACAGTAGGTTTATATACCTCCATAGTTATAGACTCATTCAATGATCTGCACATCAGCTACAATGATGATACTAACGATGATCTGAAATATGCTACAAACAGCGGTGTTGTTTCCGGGGCCGGGACCTGTGTTAATACGGACTGGGATTGTGGAGCGGTAGACACCCCGGGTGTGACAGGCCTGTACACTTCGTTGGCAGCTGATGCATCGGATGTGCTGCATATCAGCTATTATAACAGCTCAACCGGTGATCTGAAGTATGCCACGAACGCCTCCGGTTTATGGGTTCCTGAAACAGTTGACATCAGTGGTGATTCAGGTCTGTATACTTCAATAGCAACAGACTCTCTGTTGAATGTGCATATCAGTATGTATGATGAAAAGCTGGGGGATCTGATATATGTTACGAATTCGTCCGGCTCATGGGTTTCCTATATAGTGGATTACCCCGGCATCGTCGGCAAATATACCTCGATAGCAGTAGACTCAGCGGACAATGCACATATTAGTTACTACCATAGTACAAATGGTGACCTGAAGTATGCAACTAACTCTTCAGGAGCATGGGTAACAGAAACAGTAGATGGTTTTGGCACCGGATGGGTCGGATCATATACCTCCATTGCCGTAGACTCAGCTGATAAGGCGCACATCAGTTATTATGACGGTTCTAACGGTGACCTGAAGCATGCCACGAACGCATCCGGGTCATGGGTCACTGAAATGGTGGATGGCAGCGTCGGAGATGTGGGTACGGATACCTCCATAGCGATAGATTCACTGGATAAAGTCCATATCAGTTATTATGACTGGGACAATGGTGATCTGAAATATGCCGCGAACACATCCGGCTCATGGGCTGCCGAGACAGTGGACAGTCAGGGCGATGTGGGCGAAAATACTTCCATAGCCATAGACTCGTTGGATAAGATCCATATCAGCTATTATAAATTCAGTCAGCTGAACCTGAAGTATGTCACGAATGCATCCGGTTCATGGGTTGATAAAACGGTAGACAGCAAAGGGGACGTAGGTCTTTATACGTCCATAGCGATAGACTCATCAGATAATGCACATATCAGTTATTATGACTGGGACAACGCTGACCTGAAGTATGCCAATAATTCATCAGGTTCCTGGGTTGATGAAGCTGTGGATATTGACGGTAATGCAGGTTTATATACCTCGATCGATATTGACTCATCAGACAATGTGCATATCAGTTATTATGATTACGATAACGGTGATCTGAAGTATGCGACAACCGCGCCGGTACATATCCTTACGGTGAACAGTGTCACAGTGGGCGGCAGCGTGAGCCCTGACTGTGTTCAGGGGTGCTGGTATGATAACGGTACAATAGTTATTTTGACCGCAGAAGCAGATCCCGGTTATGAGTTTGTCAGTTGGACAGGGTGCGACTCTCCTTCTGGAAATATCTGCACTATGACTGTGGACGCTTCAAAAGATGTAACCGCGACGTTCGTACAGTGTCCCGCTCCTGTAAGGATATTTGGGGACCCTGTGGAATATTATTTTATTCAGGATGCATATGACTCAGCACAAAATGGTGATATTATTCAGACTCAGGCATTGATATTTATTGAGGACCTGTTTATTGATGATCCTGCAAACAAAACAGTAAAGATCGAGGGCGGGTATGATTGCAGCTATTCAGCGGTTACAGGAGAGACGATCCTGCAGGGCGGCATGGTGATCACTAACGGAGAGCTCATAATACAAAACGGTGCATTTAAGGTTCAGCAATAAGGAATGGACATCCCCTGGACAACCGGGGATCTCATGATATAATTATGATTAGGAATTGAGCAGATCAAGGTCTGGAGTTTCCTTGTAAGGACGAGTTTTTGCAACAGTCGCTGTGCACTCATAATTACAAATAAGCGCAAGAATACATGTTATAGATTAAGGGGCAATATTGCGTAGTATATATGCGATAATTTTCATTACTATTACATTGAGCTGTATCCCGCCGCCGCTTTTTGCAGTGGTCAGGGGTGAGTGTGCAGATTGTCATACCATGCACAATAGTCAGAATGGAAATGTAGAAGATGCCTTGGGCCCCAGGCAATTCCTTCTGAAGGTGCCTGATTCAAGTATTTCAACTACTGAGTATTGTGTCGGATGTCATTTTTCAGATACCTCCCAGACAATAGTCAATAACACCCCGATAGTCTATAATGCAACAGAACCTGTTAAGCCCCTGGCTGGAGGCAATTTTTACTGGGTTGTAAATAAAGGTGATGCATACGGCCACAATGTGCGGGGCATATCCGGGCCGGACAGTGTTCTTAATACAGCACCGGGTTCAATCCTGATACAGTCCGGCTGCGGGGATTCATGCCATAAAAGCCTGACCCTTCCTGACTACGATAACTCCGGAGATTACAACAACGGCTGTGAAGGATGCCACCAGAGCGTTAAGCACCACACTGACCATCCGGAAGGCCAGCCCGTACCTTCATCGGCTGGCTGGTACCGCTTCCTGAGTGCGCCGCCCGGTCATGTGAGTGTTGGAGGAGGGGGTGTCCATGGGATAGAAGACCCCCGCTGGGAGGTTGATGCTACAAGCTCAACACACAACATACACCTTGGAGGCGACAGTAGTCAGCCTGCTGGTCCCGATTATTTTGAATCTATTTCTGCTTTTTGTGCAGGCTGTCACTTTGAGTTTCACGCCCCCGGGTTTCCACGTTTCGGCATTGACAACGGCGGGGGAGATTCCCCCTGGTTGAGACATCCAACTGATTTCGCAATTCCCGATGCAGGAGAATTTGCCGATGTAATTAACACTGCCTATGATCCTGATGTGCCGGTGGGAAAACCTGACCTTGATAACTTTGATCCACTGCTTATAGAAGACGGTGACATGGTCATATGTCTTTCGTGTCATCGAGCCCATGCTTCTGATCAGCCTGATATGCTGAGGTGGGATTATAATTTGATGATAGTAGACAGCACCGGGCCTGCAGCAGGGACCGGATGCTTTAAGTGCCATACGGATAAGGACGGGGACTGATGATTAGCGATTCTGTTTTGTTGCAGGTGTTGTCGCGATCTTAGCAATAGATGGTTTTTGTTAATAATAGGACTTGGTCACAAAGATGAGGATGCCTGTTAATAAGTGTCTGCATTTCTCAATGAGGATTTAAATCTTGAGGTAAAGACTTTTCTCTAGAGTCAATAACACCACAAGCAACTAAACCTTTAGTAAGCGCGGCTTTTTTATTTTAGTAATTTCTACCTTATTAAGGAGATGATAGTGTATGAAAAAGTTAAGATGCATTTATTGTTACGCATTTATCGGATTGCTTGTTATTGCAGGTTGTGGCAGTAGCGGAGGAGGAGAAGACACCACTCAAGTATCAGAAGTTTCGGGAACGATAACGTTACCATCTAATGTTACTGATAAATGTTATGTTGTGGTTCTGGATCTTGATGACGATCCTGATAATGACATTATCGATGCCAAATTAAATCAGATGTCTGGATCAAAAATTACGTATTTATTTGATAATGTCCCTGATGGTACGTACAATGTATATGCTGCAGTGGATGTAGATCAGAGCGGAGGAACAGATTGTAATACGTTCGCCTACAATGGTGATTTTATCACCCCAGGTGATTATTGGGGCTATTATGGCGGGACAGGACTTGATCCTCCAAGCGTAGCAAATATGCCAGTCCCTCATGATGATGGTCTGACTTGCAATTTTAGTTTGGTCATAACTTTTATAGACGATGATGAAGACGGTTATATAGACGATGATGAAGACGGTTATACAGAGGACCAGGGTGACTGCAATGACTCCGATGCAGGTATTAATTCAGGTGCAACAGAAATCTGTGGTGACGGAATAGACCAGAACTGCAGCGGGTCTGATGAAATATGTCCAGTTTCAGAGCCTGAAAATGTACAAGCAACTGCAGGTGCAGGGGTGATCACTGTTTCATGGGATACCGTTTCAGATGCTGATTCTTATAATGTTTATTGGTCAACAAACCAGGGTGACGGGACAAGCGGGACGGCAATAGCTGTCACAGGGACAACACTCAGTCACGAAAAGCTTATATATGGTCAAGACTATTATTATGTCGTAACAGCCGTAAACATTACGGGAGAGAGTGCTCCGTCTGCCGAAGCAACAAACACCCCTGATAGAAAACTTATATCAAGTATTACATCTACTGATGCAAATCTTGAAACATGTGTAACAGATGAAGTAAACTTTTACGGAATAACCTATGTTGATGAGCTAATTGTTCTTGGTTGTGGAAGTTGGGGAATTACGGATTTAACCGGTATTGGTTGGTTTACAAATCTTCAATACTTGAGCTTGTCTGACAACAGCATAAGTGATATCAGTGCATTGTCAGGACTTACCAATCTTCAATACTTGAGCTTGTCTGACAACAGCATAAGTGATATCAGTGCATTGTCAGGACTTACCAATCTTCAAACCTTGTGGTTGTGGAGCAACAGCATAAGTGATATCAGTGCATTGTCAGGACTTAC
>CBFDEG010000072.1:0-13090 GCA_965603765.1 uncultured bacterium
TCAGCGAGATATACGGGCTGTTCCATGGATGCACAGCAGCGCCCCACCCTGTTATGCCCGAGCAGTATCTGCCGGAGATATTCGGCAGGACAGACAAGCCGCTGGAGTCAATAGAAAATTCAGACCTTGTTATAGACAACCTCATGTCACTCTGGAACATTATTGATGACTGGGCCGCTGAAACCAGCAGTTTCACCTTCCCTCAAATAGTCTATCCTGACAATCATGACGGCCTTCAGCAGAGACTAAAGAATATCTATTCCATAATAGAATACTTTATAAAAGGTCTGGACATGGGACATGTGGCTGAAACAGATTTCTCAAAAGGCGGATTTGAGGCCCTCAAACTGCTTTCTGAAACCGGGGCCTCCCTCTGGAAGCTTATCAGCTCGGACAAATCAAGTATCTCCATCATCATGAATCTGGAAGAGGTCACGGCAGACTGTATCGCAAAGATGAACCTTGCCCTAAAAGATGCCCGGATAAAAGAGAACGAATACATGCAGATGCTGATGGAGCCCGAAAACCCCATCCCCAAAGACTCCCCCTGCCACTGCGGAAGCGGAAGGAACTACAACCGCTGCTGCGGGCTGTTCCATTAGAAAAAGAATTTTAGCGTCAAAAAGTATAAAATAGACGCTATGAAAAAAGAAGCAAAGAACACATCCCCGCGTATCACAAAAAAAGAAGGTCTTGACCTGCTGAAGAATGCTGACCTGCTTGGGCTGGGCATGATGGCAGACGAGTTCCGCAAGGCCCTTCATCCTGAAAATGATGTCAGTTTCATAATTGACCGGAACATTAATTATACGAATGTCTGCATCAATCAATGCAGGTTCTGCGCCTTTTACAGGGACAGGGACGCTCCAGACGCATACATCCTGACAAAAAGAAAGCTTTTCAATAAAATACGCGAGACCATCAAACAGGGCGGCACCCAGATATTGATACAAGGCGGACTCCACCCTGATCTTGATATCAATTACTACATTGACCTTCTGCAGGATATCAAAAAGAAGTTCCCTATACATATTCATGGTTTCTCACCTCCTGAGATCACCTACATTGCTGAAAAAGCAGGGCTTACGCTCAAAAAAACCCTTGAAACCCTTCAGGATGCAGGACTTGACTCTATTCCGGGCGGGGGCGCCGAGATACTCTCTGACAGGGTGCGCGAACAGGTAAGTCCTAAAAAAATAAAGTCAAAACAGTGGCTCAAGGTCATGGAAGAGGCCCACAAGGTCGGGATGAAGACCACCGCTACCATGATGTTCGGGAGCGTGGAAGGACCGGAAGATATTATCACGCACCTCGACTCCATCAGAAAGCTTCAGGACAAAACCGGAGGCTTTACAGCATTTATCCCATGGAGCTTTCAGCCGGGGAATACAGAATTAGGCAGGGGCACAGCACGCCGCACCCCTGCGGCAAATAACAGACAAACCTCTGCTACCGGGGTTGAATATCTTAAGATACTTGCGCTTTCAAGGGTCTATCTGGACAATGTGCCCAACATACAGGCATCATGGGTGACTCAGGGGCTGAAGATGGCGCAGGTCGCTCTCCGGTTCGGGGCAAATGACTTCGGCTCGACCATGCTTGAGGAAAATGTGGTTGCAGCAGCAGGGGTGAAATACAAAGTATCGGTCGAAGATATCATAAACTCCGTCAAAGGGTGCGGGTTCAGGCCTGTACAGCGGGACATGTACTACAACATCATACGTGACAAACTATAAGCCTCGACCATATTAACGGTCAATCCACTTTACAAACAAAATCATAGACCAGTTCATGACTGCTTTCGTCCTGCACCTGCATCCAGGCGGTTGTATAAGGGGAATCGTACATACCCTTGTTGGAATATCGGTCAAGAATACGGTACCTCCTTCGAGGGCAATCTATCTCATATAGCTCCATGGTCTTTTTATCTTTTTCAACAATAGTAACAGGAAGCCTGAATATCCCTATGTCCGGATATGTCACCTTATCTTTATTTATATATATCGTCTCACCTTTTGATTGCCCTGCGTTTCTCCATTCAGGAAGGACCTTTTTCTCGCCTACAACCAGTGCGAATTCAGGCACAAGCTTCTTTTCTTCTGTGCTGAGTTTAGGCGCTATGTTAAAATCCTTTTCAAACTGCATAATGATCCTTGCTAGGCAGACCTTTGCCACACTGTCAGCATCATGAAAAACAATGCTCGCAACATCCCTGCTTCCTATATATTCATATGACGAGCTCCATAGTTCACTTCCGGCAGAGGCCCTGAATGTCAGCAGCATTTCACTGTTCTGCCATGAGAAAAGCCCTTTTGACTCAATCTCTTTTTTTGCCTTTGCCCGTTCCCCGGCATCGGGACCGCTGTCCTCTCCTGTATACCATGCGTCCCCGTATTTTATATTTCCGGCATACCCTTGTGATGAACCTCCAAACATCTTCTTCAGTTCACTCTTGAACGTTATTTCGATATATCCGTCAAAAGGCCCCTCTTCAGATATCGTCGTATATCTTCTAAAATCTGAAGAAGCAAATGCATGAACGACCCTGTCCATCTCAATATTCCCTGTGCGCACCCTGACCTGATATGTCTGGTTCGCCATAACATAGTGAAAGCCTGCTCCATGCTTACGGCTCCTTGCAACAGAACACCCGCTGAGAAGAACAGCCGTAACCAATAGTATTATTGTCAGTAAACGTGGATATTTCATTTTCAACCAGCCCTTTATCATATGATTTATACATAGTATGCCAAATAACAATTATAATCAAGCAATTCCTGTCTGCCGTAATATTGCGCCATACAAAATAGTTATATGCTAGAATATTCCATGGAATCAAGGCACTCCAGGAGATTGATCATTAGCCTCGCGGCTGAACTGACAGTCGGAGAGAAGCGATACTCAGTCTCAATAGAGAACCTTTCTGACAAAGGCATCTATGTTGTCACGGTGCCATTTGAACCTTCTAACGCTTTAAATCCGGACACAACCATCAAACTTAAATTCAAAATGCCCTCAGGAGAAAAACATGACCTTAGCTGCAATGTTAAGTGGGCATTCCAGGCCCCGCCTCACGGATATACCAGCAGAGTCGGGCTTGAAATAATCGATGCGCCTCTTACTTATATAGATCAGCTGAACAAAATTCAATAGCCTGTATTCATTTACCATCTGTGTTATAACAGTTAGGATATGATATCCGACCTGATCTCTGGCGCAAGCTGCTTTCTGCGTGGTATTGCCCTTATTAAAAACCCGGGGTTACGCCGTTTCGTCCTCATCCCCCTGACAGTCAATATACTCATGTTTGTCTCTGCTGTCTTCATCGGGGCCGCTTATTACAACTCTCTGACAGAAAAACTACTCCCGAAAGACATAGCATGGTGGTCCGGATTTATTGAGGCAGCTGTGTGGCTCATATTCACATTGATCATCATGCTCGTCTCGTTCTTCACTTTTAACCTGACAGCCAATTTCATTGCAGCACCGTTCAATTCACTCCTGTCAGAAAAGGTGGACAGGCACCTTACCGGCAGACCTGCACCGGAACAGACCGGTTTCAGGAATATTGCATCATCAATACTGCCGTCGCTTGCAGGGGAACTCAAAAAACTCTTTTATTTCATATCCATCGGAGGCGTTCTGCTGCCGGGTCTTTTGATCCCCGTAATAAACCTTATTATCCCTCTGTTATGGGGAATTTTCACCTCATGGCTGCTGGCAATAGAATATATGGCATATCCGATGGAAAACAACGGGTTGTATTTCTCAGATGTAAAGGCCCTTTTAAAAAAGAACAGGGCAATTGCATTGGGTTTCGGCCTGACGGTCATGCTTGCGGCACTGGTACCGGTGGTTAATCTTATCGTAATGCCGGCAGCTGTCACAGGAGCTACCATACTATGGAACGAGAGGCTGAGTCAGCATTCTCAATAAGACCTACCCCTTGAGCTCTATTATCTCTGCATCAAGTGACCGTCCTTTCACATACAGTCTGGCAACAGAGGGGGGAAGAGAGTACCTGACAGGACCGGCGCTTCCGGGATTAATATAGAGGACACCGTCATATCTCTCTATCAATGCCCGGTGAGTATGTCCGTTTATGACCACGCTCATACCGGATACAGAGGGGTCAATATCCATCCTGTTTAAATCATGTATCAGATAGAAAAGATGCCTGAATTCTTCTATCACCTCTGTCAGTTTCAACTTTCTCGACCAGGCTTCTGTATCCATGTTCCCCCTGACCGCAACAACAGGGGCAGTTGCCCTTAAATTATCGATGATCAGGCTGTCACCGACATCACCAGCATGTAAAATAAGGTCTGAACCCTCCAGCGCCTCAACCGCCCCGGGCCTGAGAAGTCCGTGAGTGTCGGATATTATCCCTACTGTAAACTCTTTTCTCTTATCTTTCGCGTTATTCATTGTTAATCAGAATATAATAACAATATTTAAATATTGACGTTATATTTAGCTATGGTAAAATATATGTAATAAAAATCTTTAATCAGGAGGATGAACATTGAGATTAAGTGCTCATTATGATGAAAAAAGAATATTTGCACGTTTGGAAGTAAACACCGAAGTGCAATTCACTCTTTCCGATGACATGAACACCTACAGGGGACAATGCAGAAACCTGAGTCATACCGGCATCCAGTTCGATACCGAACATGCCCTTTCAGAGGGAAAGACCATCAATATTACCGTTGATACAAAAAACGATAAGTTCGACCCGATGAACGCAAAAGTAGAGGTCCTGAGGATTGAAGACCACGATAAACAGTACAGGGTATCCGGCAAAATACTGGCCTTCAGCCGGCTCTAACATTAAGATCCTGTTGAAATTCAAGCCGAGAGTTGAAATCATTCGCCAAATATGTTTAAATAGTCGTTCATGAAAAATATATATCTAATAGACGTAACAAACAGAGACGGCGTTCAGACATCCCGCATACTATTAAGCAAACTTGCTAAGACAATGCTTAACATCTACCTGGATAAAATGGGGGTGTTCCAGAGCGAAGTGGGTTTTCCCACACTTAACCACGAAGTTAACTATATCAATGCCAACCTTGACCTTGCAAAAAAAGGCGCCATCAAAAATCTAAGACTTGAAGGCTGGTGCAGGGCTGTTCCGGAAGATATAGAGACTACGTTCAAAAACTGTCCGGACATAAAACACCTTAACATCTCTATATCAACATCAGACATAATGATAGACGGGAAGTTCCAAGGCAGAAAAACATGGCAGGACATTTTAAAATCAATGATCAAGGCACTCAAGCTCGCAAAAGACCTCGGTGCTACGACAGTGGGAGTAAATGCTGAAGATGCCTCCAGAACAGATACTGACAGGCTCATAGAGTTTGCGCACGCTGCAAAGGAGTATGGCGGAGAACGGTTCAGATACTGCGACACGCTCGGAGCAGATGACCCTATAACGATATATCGAAAGATAAAAAAGATCGCTGAAGCAACAAAGTTCGACCTTGAGATGCATTGCCACAATGACCTCGGAATGGCTGAGGCAGTCTCTCTTGCCGGTGCGCAGGGAGCAATTGAAAGCGGTGTTAATGCTTATATAAATACGACGATCAACGGTTACGGCGAAAGGGCCGGAAACTGCGATCTTGTCTCCATCATCCTTGCCCTTAAATATTCACATGGATTTGAGGACACGGTACATCTTGATGACCTCGTGGACCTTAAAAAGTCATGGAAGATCGCAAAGTACGCATCATATGCGTTCGGTATACCAATACCTATAAAACAGGTAGGTGTCGGCTCCAATGCCTTTGCCCATGAATCAGGGATTCATGCAGACGGAGCGCTTAAGGACAGGCGCAATTATGAGCTTTACGACCCTGAAGATGTCGGCAGGGGCGAACCTGAACTTCTACAGACCGGGAGGGTAATTACAACCGGTGAATACGGAGGACTCAAGGGCTTCATGCATGTGTATGACAAACTCGGAATACATTTTGACAATGATAAAGATGCTAGAAGGATACTTGAACTTGCGCAGTATGCGAACCTGCACAACCAGAAACCTTTAACAGACGATGAACTGAGATTTATTGCGGAGCATCCAGAGATAGTGTCAAAGATATTGACCGTTTCTCCAACCGAATAATGCATAAAGTTACTTTAATACCGGGGGACGGAACAGGCCCGGAAATAACAGAAGCTGTAGTAAGAGTGCTTGAAGCAACAGGCGTCAAGTTCGAATGGGATGTCCAGAACGCAGGGGAAGAAGTCTATAAAGAAGAAGGCAATCCGCTTCCTGACAGGGTGCTGGAATCCATAAAGAAGAACAAGGTCGCGATAAAAGGCCCTATCACAACACCGGTAGGCACCGGTTTCAGAAGCGTGAATGTCTCTTTGAGACAGACCCTCGACCTTTTCAGTTGTGTAAGGCCATGTAAAACATTCACCGGCGCGAAAACAAGATACGACAACATAGATATTGTGATCTTCAGAGAAAATACCGAGGACCTTTACGCAGGTATTGAGTACCAGAAAGACTCTGAGGGCGCAAAAGCGATAATAGACCTTGTAAAGAAGATGTCTGACAGAGATATACGCCCTGATTCAGGCATCAGCATTAAACCGATATCTGTTTTCGGCACAGAGCGCATATTCCGCGCCGCCTTTGAATATGCACGCAAAAACAAGAGACGCAAAGTAACATGCGTCCATAAAGCAAACATCATGAAATTTTCTGATGGTCTCTTTCTTGAAGTCTCAAGAGAGGTTGCAAAAGATTATCCAGACATTGAATTTGAGGACAGGATCGTTGACAATATGTGCATGCAGCTCGTTCAGAAACCGGAGCTATATGACATACTTGTTTTACCAAACCTGTACGGAGACATTTTATCCGACCTTGCAGCAGGACTCATAGGTGGTCTCGGCCTTGCACCGGGCGCAAATATCGGCAATGAATATGCTGTATTTGAGGCAACACACGGCAGCGCCCCAAAATATAAAGGGCTCAATAAAGTTAATCCTTTTGCAATGATGCTGAGCGGCGTCATGATGCTGAGGCATCTCGGGGAAATGGACGCAGCTGATAAAGTTGAGAACGCCATAGCCTCTCTCATAAAAGAAGGAAAAAACGTCACGTACGACATGAAACCTTCCCCTGATGACCCGACGGCAGCAACAACATCAGGTGTAGCAGACGCAATAATATCAATGATATCCTGACATGGACCCTGCCCCTATAAGCTTTCTGATAATAATAGTCTGCATCATATTTATAGCCCTGCTCTCCAGTTCTGAAGTAGCTTTTATATCCATAAACAGAATACGCCTGAGGCACCTTATAGAAAAGGGCAACAAGAACGCTGTTATCGCCCAGAAGATCCGTGATGAGCATGACCGCTTTTTCAGTGCTGTCATCCTTTCCGGAAACCTGTTCACTATCCTTGCCACATCAGTCGGCACTGTGCTGGCAATCAGCTTCTTCGGCAAAGACACCGGGATTATCGTATCCACAATTGCAATGACCTTTCTTACTGTGATCTTCGGCGAGCTTGCCCCGAAGACATTCGCAGTGTCACATGCTGAAAAGATCGCTCTTGCACTGGCAAAGCCCATAGAGATCTATATCAAAATGATATATCCGCTGGTACTTATATTCAACAAACTCTCAAACTTTATTATTCAGCTTTTCGGCGGGGAGGTGAAACCTGCCCCTCAGCTTATGACCGAGGACGAGATGAAGGCAATGATCAAGATCGGCGAAGAAGAGGGTACCATCGAAAAAGAGGAAAAGGAAATGCTTCATAATGTCTTCGCTTTCGGCGACAAAAAAGTGACCGAAGCCATGGTCCCCAGAACAGAGCTGATCGCAATACTGGAAGATGCTGTTGTGTCTGATGTGCTTTCACTGGTGGAAGAAGAAGGCTACTCACGTTATCCTGTAATAAAAGAGACAGTGGACAATATCATCGGGGTCCTGTATGTAAAGGACATTATTCGGAAAATGGCAACAGAGACAGTTTCCGGCGACACCCCAATAAAGAATTTTGTACGTGACGCCTATTATATTCCTGAAAGCAAAATGGTCACAACACTGCTTGATGACATGCAGAAGAACAAGTTCCAGATATCGATAGTGGTTGATGAACATGGAGGCACTGCCGGGCTTATCACCCTTGAAGATATCATGGAAGAGATAGTAGGCAGCCTCCAGGATGAATTCGAAGCAATAGATGCCGAAAAAGAGGTCGAGATACTTGATGAACGAACCTTTGTTGTTTCAGGCTCGACCGGCATAGATGAAATAAATGAGCTCGTAGGCGTTGAACTGAATGACGAAGAGTTCCATACCATCGGCGGTTTTGCCTTCGGTCTTTTCGGCCACCTGCCCAAGGTCGGTGAACAGCTAAGGTACCATACGCTCAGGCTTCTCATTATCGAAATGGACGGCAAAAAAATAGAAAAGCTGAAGATAACAAAAATTTAGCGTTTCCTTCATATTTGCATTTCTCTTGACAAATCCCCCTGAAGGTTTATACTTGTCATAACAGTCTGATAAATATATTATTTCGACTCATATCAACATTGATACAAAACATATTTTTCGATAATATTTATCTGCTATTACCATGAACGGACATTCAACAAATATTTGACATCATCCAGTGGAGGTAATGTTTTATGAATAAGATCAAAATAGCAATTGCAGGGATCGGTAACTGTGCAAGTTCATTACTTCAGGGAATTCAATACTACAAAGGCAAGAATGAACGCGATGCGATAGGGTTAATGCACTGGGACATAGGCGGATACACGCCCTTCGACATCGAAGTGACCGCTGCATTTGATATCGACAAAAGGAAAGTCGGCAAAGACGTAAATAAGGCTGTCTTTGCCGCCCCGAACTGCACAACAATATTCTGCAAAGACCTCCCAACTTCAAATGTCAAAGTCACAATGGGCAGAGTGCTTGACGGCCTTTCAGAACACATGAGTGAATACAGCGAAAAACACTCCTTTTTATTAAGCAGCGAAAAAGAGCCCTCAAAAAAGGACATTGTCAATATTCTAAAGGACTCAAGTGCTGAAATGCTCCTGAACTATATGCCTGTAGGTTCTGAACAGGCCGCAAGATTCTACGCTGAATGCGCACTTGAGGCCAATATCGGCTTCATAAACAACATGCCTGTTTTTATAGCCAGCGACCCGGAATGGGCCGCAAGGTTTGAGGAAAAGAACCTCCCTATCATAGGTGATGACATAAAAGCACAGCTCGGGGCCACTATAACCCACAGAACCCTTACTGACCTTTTCCAAAAAAGGGGGGTCAAAATAGAGAGGACCTATCAACTGAACACCGGGGGTAACACAGATTTTTTAAACATGCTTAACCGCAAAAGGCTTGCCTCAAAAAAAGAGTCCAAAACCGAAGCCGTCCAATCGGTACTTGATGAAAGACTCAACCCTGAAAATATACATATCGGCCCGAGCGACTATGTACCATGGCAAAAAGACAATAAGATCTGCTTCATCCGCATGGAGGGCAAACTGTTTGGTGATGTGCCGATGAACCTTGAATTAAGACTTTCGGTCGAAGATTCACCCAATTCAGCCGGTGTTGCCATTGACTCGGTCAGGTGCTGCAAGCTGGCGCTCGAAAGAGGACGGGGGGGAGTGCTCTATTCCCCGTCAGCCTATTTCATGAAGCATCCACCAAAGCAATTCTCTGATGATATTGCATACAGGATGACCGAAGAATTCATTGCGGGCCAGGACATTGAGGGTGATATTGTTAAGAACAGTTATAAAGATGGCGCGGCCAGAAACTGCCCGGTCAGTTCTTGATCATTAACCCTCAATAAATACCCATCATTTTTTTTATTCATGTATAATTAATGATATAAATTTAAGACCGTTAAAAGTATTTAACACATCATTATATAAGGAGAATAACATTATGGTAAGCTACAAAAATTTGGGACTCGTCAACACAATAGAGATGTTTAAAAAGGCCATGGCCGGCAAGTATGCTGTACCGGCTTATAATTTCAACAACATGGAGCAGATGCAGGCGATCCTGCAGGCATGCGTTGAAACCAAATCACCTGTCATACTGCAGGTCTCATCAGGAGCACGCAAATATGCAAACTCCACACTGTTAAGAAACATGGCAAAGGGCGCTGTCGAGTATGTAAAAGAGCTCGGGTGCGAGATACCCATAGCACTTCACCTTGACCACGGCGATACATTCGAACTATGCAAAGATTGCGTGGACAACGGGTTCTCTTCAGTTATGATAGACGGCTCAAGCCTCTCGTACGAAGAGAACATCGCCCTCACAAAGAAGGTTGTTGAATATGCACACCAGCACGATGTAACAGTAGAGGGAGAGCTTGGTGAACTTGCGGGCGTTGAAGATGATGTCTCAGCTGAAAAATCAACATACACCAAACCTGAAGAGGTGATCGATTTTGTAAAAAGGACCGGCGTTGACAGCCTTGCCATATCCATAGGAACCTCACACGGGGCAAACAAGTTCAAACCGGAGCAGTGCACAAAAAATGAAGAAGGCGTTCTCGTACCACCTCCGCTGAGGTTCGACATACTGGAAGAGATCGAAAAACAGCTTCCGGGCTTCAGCATCGTCCTGCATGGTTCATCTTCCGTGCCCCAGGACATAGTCAAAACCATAAATGATCATGGCGGAAACATAAAGGATGCTGTGGGAATTCCTGAAGAACAGCTCAGAAAGGCCTCAAAATTAGCTGTCTGCAAGATCAATATCGACTCTGACGGAAGGCTTGCCATGACCGCCGCGGTCAGAAAAGTATTTGTGGAAAAACCGGCTGAGTTCGATCCGAGAAAGTTCCTCGGCCCGGCAAGAGATGCCCTCAAAGAGCTTTACATGCACAAGAACATCAATGTGCTCGGCTCTGCTAACCAGGCGTAACAGGATATTTTGAATTCAGTAGGGGTTTGATTGATCAAACCCCTACTTTTTTATGCCCTCCCTTGTTAATTTCATGCTGTCTTAGCTATAATGTTTATCCGTTATGAATACAGAAATACAAAAAAATAAAAAAATAACCGTTGTCGGAGCAGGAAATGTCGGCACCACAACCGCGCAGCTCATTGCTGAAAGAGACCTTGCGGACGTAGTACTTATAGATATTGTCGAAGGCATACCCCAGGGAAAGGCCCTTGATATACTTGAGGCATGTCCGATATGGCACTCAGCTTCAAATGTGACCGGCACAAACAGCTATGATGACACCGCCGGCTCTGATATTGTTGTCATAACAGCCGGACTTGCAAGAAAACCGGGAATGAGCCGTGATGACCTGCTCATGGCAAATGCAAAGATACTCACACAGGTATCTGAGAGCGTTGCCAAAACCTCACCGGACGCCATTATAATCGTTGTCACAAACCCGATGGACGCAATGGCCCAGCTTGTACAGAAGGTCACCGGATTTGACCGTAAAAAAGTAATTGGCATGGGCGGAGTGCTCGACACAACCAGGATGAAGAGCTTTATTGCCATGGAAACCGGCGCTCACCCTAAAGATATAGAAGCAGCGGTTCTCGGCGGCCATGGCGACCTTATGGTACCGATGCCGAGACTGACAACAGTAAACGGCAAATGCATAACAGATATTCTTTCTGAAGAAAAAATTAACGCGATCATCAGCAGGACCCAGAACGGCGGCGCTGAGATCGTAGGCCTCTTAAAGACCGGGAGCGCCTATTATGCACCGGCAGCTTCAACCGTCGAGATGATCGAGACGATCCTCGGGCATAAGAAAAGCAACCTCCCCTGCTCTGTCCTTCTCAATGGAGAATATGGCATATCCGGGGTTTACTCCGGGGTCTCTGTAAAGCTCGGGGCTGACGGGATGAAAGAGATAGTAATGATAGACCTGAACGATAACGAGAAAAAGCTGCTTGAGACATCTGCTGATGCTGTCAGAGGCTTAATTAAAACAATAGGCATATAACATTGAAAGGAAGCATATTAATATGGAACGCACTTTATCAATAATCAAACCTGACGGTACAAAAAAGAATATAATAGGAAAAATAATCGACAGGTTTGAGTCAGCAGGGCTTCGGATCGCGGCAATGAAGAAAATTCAGATGAGCAAAGAAGATGCAAAAGGTTTTTACTTTGTACATAAAGAACGTCCCTTCTTTGACAGCCTCACAGACTTTATGTCATCAGGTCCGGTAGTGGTAATAGTTTTAGAAGGCGAAAACGCGATTGCAAAGAACAGAGAACTAATGGGAGCAACAAACCCGGCAGACGCAGCGCCCGGCACTATCAGGGCTGATTTTGCAACCGAAGTAGAACAGAACACAGTGCATGGATCTGATTCTCCTGAATCTGTAGCCATTGAGATACCTTACTTTTTCTCATCACTGGAGATCTGCTGAAAAAGATTCGGGGAATATAGATTAAAAATTGCATTTTATTGCCTGAATATGTCATATTAAATGAGTTTTTGACTGTTATGCAGCCGCAAAAGCTTGATTTTGCGGTTTATTTTTTAAAAAATACAACATAGAAACAAGAGAAGGTAAAATAAATTGGAAATAAAAGTACTTGGACAAAACATAGAAAAAGCCATAAAACTTCTTAAAAGAGAAGCTGAAAAAGAAGGTCTGTTCAAAGAGCTGAAGAAAAGACGTTATTATGAAAAACCTTCAGTAAAAAAGAAAGCCAAAATTCGTGAGGCACAGAAAAAGAAAGCCAAGAACGCAAGGTTCAAAAGCCCGTTCGGCAGTAGACCTGGCGGAGCAAGGCCGGGCGGTGGAAGGCCGGGCGGCACATCAAGACCGGGAGCACCAAGACCGGGCGGAGCGCCAAGACCCTACAGCTCACCAAGGCCGGGCGGCGTAGCAGCAAGACCAGCAGCAGCAAGACCTGCCGCAACAGTATCAAAACCGGCAGCCAGCGCACCGGCAGCGAGCAGCACAACAACAAGCACACCTACAAAGCCAACAAGCTAGATCATATATACAGCACCATATTCTGCAAGTTCAGAATATGGTGCTTTTTTATTGTCGAAAAACTTCACAGCAATAAAATACCCATAAA
>CBFDEG010000073.1:0-12948 GCA_965603765.1 uncultured bacterium
CCAAAGCACAAATAAGCACCAAGCTCCAATGACCGAAACACGCATGTTTGTATTTTGAGATTTGAAATTTAATGCTTATTCAGCATTTACTATATTCGAAAAGTTCTCCAGTACCTTCAACCCCAGTGTCTGGCTCTTCTCGGGGTGGAACTGTACTGCGTATACATTGTCACTGCAGACCGAAGATGTGAAATCAATGCCGTAGTCTGTGGTTGTTGATATGATGCCTTTATCTTCCGGAACAACATAATATGAATGCACAAAATAAAAATAGCTTTTGTCCGGTATGCCTTTAAAGAGGGCATTGCTGTTTATTATGTTCAGCTGGTTCCAGCCCATCTGTGGTATCTTCAGGTCACTGCTTTGGAACCTTACGACCCTGCCTTTAAATATGTCTAATCCCCTGCTGGTTCCGAACTCCTCTGATTCACTAAAGAGTATCTGAAGCCCCACGCATATGCCGAGAAAAGGTTTCCCCTTTTTTATTGTCTCAATAACAGCATTGCTCAGGTTAAGGTCCTCAAGTCCTTTCATGCAGTCCCTGAATGCCCCTACGCCCGGCAGAACTACTCCGTCAGCATTGTTAATGTCCTGAGGGTTCTGAGTGACTTTTACGTCTGCCCCGGCCTTTTGGAAGCCTTTTTCAACGCTTCTGATGTTACCCATGCCATAATCAATTATTGCGATCATAAGGTATATATTATGCTGTTTTAAAGGGGATAAATTCAATACACGAACAATTTTCAGCACTACTTGTAAAATATATTTTCTTTAGGTTATATTTATCAGTTGTCAGCTGTTAAATTTATTTACGAGGTAAAATGAAATGGACCTGATACCCAAACAGATATTCTTTACAAAAGGAGTTGGAACGCATAAGGACAAGCTTGCATCCTTTGAGCTTGCATTGCGAAAAGCAGGAATTGAAAAGTGCAATCTTGTATATGTATCAAGTATCTTTCCTCCCAAATGTCAGATCATTCCCAAGGCAAAAGGGGTTAAGCTGATAAATCCGGGACAGATCACATTCTGTGTCATGGCAAGAAGTGATACCAATGAGCCGAACAGACTTATCTCGTCCGCGATCGGGCTTGCGATTCCTAAAAGGAAAGACCATTACGGGTATCTGTCGGAACATCATGCTCACGGTGAGACAGCCAGAAAGACCGGTGATTATGCTGAAGACCTTGCCGCAACCATGCTCGCTACCACCCTGGGTATTCCCTTTGACCCTGATGAGGCGTATGATGCCAGAAAACAGGTTTACAAGGCGAGTGAATATATCTTTAAATCTTCAAATATCTGCCAGTCCGCAGAGGGACATAAGACCGGTAAAGTATGGACCACTGTGATAGCTGCCGCGGTTATGTTACTGTGATTTGACAAATACACTACCCAGTAATTACGGTGGACTTCCATCTGAGGACACAACCTATAGTGATTCGGATATAGTTGTCCTTCCGGTACCTTTTGATAAGACCAGTTCGTGGATAAAAGGCGCTGACAGGGGGCCTCAGGCTCTGATCAATGCTTCCTGCAATATGGAGCTTTACGATATTGAGACGCGTTGCGAGGTCTATAAGAAAGGCATTCATACCGCAGAAGAGATCATAGCTGAAGACACTCAGTCCATGGTCGATGAAGTGCATGAAAAGGTCCGTGGTTTTTTGAAGGACAATAAGTTTACGGTTGTGCTTGGCGGGGAGCATTCAGTCTCTCTTGGAACAATAAAGGCCCATGCGGAACATTATGATGATATAACTGTTCTGCATCTTGATGCTCACTCTGACATGAGGGACGCATATGAGGGTGACAGATTGAGCCATGCATGCGTTATGGCAAGGGCAAAGGAAGTTGCCGGCCGTGTAGTTTCAGTCGGGATAAGAAGCATGGATTCCTCGGAGCTTGATAATATCATCCCTGAAAATATTTTTTATGCATCAGACATTAACAAGCAGAAGGACTGGCAGCAAAAGGTCCTGGACCGCCTTTCCGGCAATGTTTATATCTCGATCGACCTTGATGTCTTTGACCCTTCGATAATGCCCTCAACCGGCACACCCGAGCCTGGCGGACTGGGATGGTATGAAGTCCTTGACCTGTTTGAAATGGTTTCGAAAAAGAAAAACATTGTCGGGTTCGATGTGGTAGAGCTCTGCCCGTCAGATAATGTTGCGCCTGATTTTCTGGCTGCCAAGCTTGTTTATAAATTATTAAGCCTTAAAGCATGACCTGTAAACAGGATATGCTCAGGTAAAAGGTTTTCTACTTGTTTTCATTTAGGATTTTTGCATATAGGAACTTTACTTCTTGCATGTATTTGTCATATGTGAACTCTTCCGCCAGTTTCCTTGCCTCATGACCTGCCCTCCGGTTGGTATTTCTATCCATTAAAACAGATATTTTTTCTGCTATAACTTTTGTATCTTCTGCTTTTTCTATTACATAGCCCTGTTTGCCGTCAGTGATTATTTCAGACGCACCGCTCTGCTTTGTTGTTATAACGGGCAGGCCGCTTGCGAGCGCTTCAAGGTGCACATTGCCGAATGGTTCATATAGTGTCGGAAAAACAAACAGGTCTGCTGCTGCATAATATTGGTGAATATCTTTTTGCGGGCCGCAGAATATAAGTTTCTGTTTTTTTGCCATGTGTCGTAATTTATTTTGAGGGCCTTTGCCCACGATCAGAATTGTGACCTGTCCGGGAACGGATTCACAGGCTTTTATCAAATAATGGACCCCTTTTCTCTCAAACCCGGAACCGACAAAAAGCACTACAAAATCATTCTGGCCAAGCCCGTACTGTTGGCGTATCTTATCCCTGTACCGGCCTTTGTTGTCAGGATGGAACCTGTCAGTATCCACGCCGTTATAGATGACCTCTATATCATCAGATGATACACTGTAATTTTTGATAATATTGTTCTTTACCAGTTGTGAGATAGCAAGAACCTTTTTGAACCGGTGTTTTTTGAATATCACCCGTTCAAGTAAGAGTATCAGCCAGTGATAAGGATTGAGAATAATGGAAATTTTCCTGAAAATGCCGATCCTTTTCCATCTTTGTTTCAGCCACTCTTTATGACAGCCGTCGCCCGCACGGTAAATATCCTGGTACAGGGTCTTGTCATGGCTCTGAATAATATCGAAATTCTTCCTCTGTTTTTTAAGGATAAAGAAAGAAGAGACCGCAAAGGAAAGGTCTCTGAGAAGTGATATGGAGGTGATAGCAGGAACCTTATGGAAATAGACATTCTCATGTTTTATGTCACTCTCCCACTGAATTGAAAAAATATGTATTGTTTGGCCTTCTCTTGCAAGGTTTTCAATAAAAGAGGCCGAGAAATTTTCAGCACCACCGTGGAAGGAGTATTTTTTTCTAATTATTGCTATATTCATGGTCAGGTAATTATTCTTTGTCTACGCTGCTGGTTTGCTATTATTTGCTTATCATTATATAATTTTTGAGTAATTTTAGATGGCATACTTTATCGGTGCACAATATTAAGGTACAGAATTGTCATTGCAAGGTCAAGCTGTGATGACTGTTAAAATCTGACAATTCCGAAGCATAAAAGCCAGGAAACTGGCAGATGCTATGATCGGAACTAATGAAAAATAAGCATGAAATTATAGATGTAATTATTGAACTCAGTCTTTATATTTATATATTTTTCATGTTCCTTGCCAGAGGAGAAGGAATACGCAATGTATTATTGCTCGGAAGCTTTGTTCTCTGGCTGTCAACTATAAGACATAGAAAAGACCTTGGAATATTGAAGGGGTCTGTTCCAAAATTTTTCTGGTTATATGCAGGCGTTACTGTTCTTTTTGTCGTATTTTCAATAGACCCTTTATATTCATTTACTTCCCTGAGAAATGACCCGATTAAGCCGATGTTGCTTTTTATTATGGTTGCAACAGTAATGTCTACCCCTGAAAGGCTTAAGCGGTTGCTATATCTGAGCTTTTCAATTGCGGCTCTGATGGTCTTTGCCGGCTACTACAGCTATTTTATTAATGATATGCCCGTATTAAAGCCTGATACGTACCTTATACATACCGGACATACAGGCGGCCATAACAAGTTTGCCAGATACCTTAATCTCCTCATGCCCTTTGTTGTTATTCTGTATCTGTCATGGAATAAAAGAAAAATATTAAAGATACTGCCCGCGGGTTTGCTTGTGCTCTCCATGGTTGCACTTGTTCTTACTACTTCGCGTGAAGGATATCTTGCGTTTGCAGGTATTATGTTTACATGGGCACTCTTTTTTTCAATAACAAGGAAGTATAATTTTTTCAAGATAATTTCTTTTATTACTGCAATGATGATCATTGCAGGGAGTCTGGCATGGTTTACAGTGCCTTCTGTGAAAGAACGGCTTGCAACTACCCTTGAACACCTCCCGACAATGAATATGCGTACAGAGGCATGGGTCCCTGCAATATATGCCATTGGCCAGCGGCCACTGGTAGGCTGGGGGTATGGAGACAGAATATTCCGCGAGGATGAACCGTATAAAAACACACCTTACGGGAAGGCCCCGGAGAGAACATCTCCGGCTTCTCCTAAGGGTATGCATAATACATTTATAACGGTGCTGTTCCACCAGGGAATTATCGGCGGCATATCCTATATCCTACTTGTTCTGGGCCCTATATATATTTTCTGGAAAAAAGCGGTTAAAAGAGAATGCCTGCAAAGCTACATACTTGTAGCATGTGTTTCTGTGCTTATGGGTAACTATATATTAAATGCCATACTGGCAGATCCTCAATTCTGTTATATGGCGCTTTTGCTGGGGATTGGAACAGCGGCCGGGGAAATAGCGTAATAACAGGTTGCTATTTGTCAGTTGCTCGCAGCAGTTTTTCAGCGCTGGATATTACATCGTCAGCTGAAATATCCTTTATGCACCTGAAATCATACAGACACTCTCTGCCTGTGCATTTAGTGCATCTTTCACAGCCTCTTAATGTGATAGAATTTTCAGAAAGAGGCCCCCATCTATTCTCGCTGGCAGGGCCGTACAAAGCAACAATGGGTATTCCTGTCGCAGCTGCGAGATGCATAGGCCCGCTGTCATTACCGATATATAGGGACCCTGTTTTAAAAAGAGCTATAAGCATTCCCAGTGAAAGCTTGCCTGCAAGGTTGTATGCTTTTTGTTTCATTATGGACATTATCCTTTTGACCTTTTCAGATTCTCCTCTGCCTCCGATAAATATTGCCTGATAGCCGTTTGAGGAAAGCCGGTCAGACACTGCTGCAAAACCCTCTTCTGTCCATTGCTTATGCTTTACCCCTGCACCCGGGTGAATGCATATATATGATTTGCCGGAAGAGATATTTTCACCGGTCAGGATCTTTTTTAAAGATGCGGACATCTTCTCAGAAGGGCTTATGGATAAAGGTTCTATTCTGTCCTGTACACCGGCTTTATGAGCAATATCCGTAAAAGTAAAGAATTTATGTCTGTTATGTATGATATCGACTTTGTAATTATAGAAGTAAGGTCTTTTTGCGGTAATCCGGCCCATGCGTACGTGTGCCCCGGAAAGAAACGTAATGGTTGATGATGCCACTATGCCATGAAGGTCTATTGCAATGTCAGGTGATGTTTTTCTCAGTTCCCTGAAAAAATCCAAAAGTATGAATGCCTTTTCAGCTAGGGAGCGGCCTTTGAGCGCTGACCTGGGATATGTCATTATGTTCCCGATGTCGCCTAATGTCTCGATGATCTCCGAATATGCACTGTCTATAACAAGGTGGAAGTTCTTTTCTTTGAATAAGTTACTGAGTGCTTTTATTGCTGAAAGTGAAAGAACCAGGTCGCCCATATGTTTGTCAGGGGCCAGGATAAGGACATTCTTTATTTTATTAAGATCAACAGACATCTTCTATTGTCCTTAAAATTTGCTGAATCCTTATCTTGTAAGTGTGGTCCTTTAAAACACGTTTTCGGCCTGTTTCTGCTATCTTTTTCCTTGCTTCATCATGTGCAAGATAATATTTTATCTGGTCTATCATCTCTTCTTCAGACCTGAAGGTCACTATCTCTTTGCCGGGAACAAGTACTTCTTCTATACCCTCTACATGTTCACACATATAAAAGGCCCCGCAGCCTACAGCTGTATACATTCTTGCGCTCATAGACTTTCTGATCTCCGGTATGGCATCAAAGGCCAGAAATATTTTGGATAGCTGTGCCACTTTTGCGAATTCTTCACCCCATATGAACCTGCCTCCGTAGGACCTTCCAATCCTTCCTAAGAGCAAAGGAAGTGTTGAGAACTTTCTCGGCAGTCTTGGCCCCCACCATTTAAATTTAAAATCTTCACTTATAACACGTTTAAGATATTTCCTTCTTTTCAGATAATACTGTTTTGAACCGAGAGTGCCCACAAATGTCAAATCGGATGTAAAGATCTCTCTGTCTTTCGGAGTAATATCTTCAACCTGAAACATGGAGGGTTCGAATCCCTGTGAAACCCAGAACACATTTTGATTATACTTTTTGAATTCTTCCACCAGGCCTTCTGCCATGGTGAAGAATATGTCGGCCTGTTTGACAAAAGGCGGCAGCCAGTCTTGAATTGCAAGGTCCGGGTACCATTGCACCAGCAATATGCCCCTTTTTCTTGCCTCATCCAGCCACTCCGGTTTGAGCCTGTAGTCTTTCAGGTAGAAAAGGGCATCAGGTTTGAAACTGTCCATTAATGCATTTAGTTCCTTAAACGGAGAGACAGCTGTCTTAGGGTCGAATATCTTCACTTCAACGTTATTTTGCCGAAGTCCTTCTCGTATATAAAAACCGGTGTTCCAGGGACTTGAGAACTCCGATACTAATAGAGCTTTACTGATTTTTGGTGTCAAGGATATCTCCTGTTAACTTATTAGTCTGATCAGACCCTGCCTGTCAGTAAATGCGAATATTTTATTTTATACTCCAGGATCTCATCAGAATTCAGGATCCTCTCAAATGTTTCATTATTGCTATGGCTGTATCTTTGCAGTAATCTCTGCTTTCTTGTTTCTTCATCCGTCCATAACTTCAAAAGAACATCAGCTTCTGTGATCCTTTGCCATGGTGTTGCATTTATAAAAAATATGACATTTTTTCTTGCAGGCATTTTTGCTAAAAAAGGCCTCAGCTCATCAATTCCATTACGCGGGATTCGTATCCTTCTCTGAAAAAATAAAAGGAAATCAAGCTTCATCAGTCTGTCATCAATAACAGCAATGGCATGTCTTCCGTATTTTCCTACCCCATTGTGACGGAGATATCTGCCGAAATAGCTTTTTCCGGTGCCGCCCTTGCCGACCACTGATATCAGGACTCGGTCCTTTTCCTTCAGGACCTCATCTATACAGTCCTCAAGTTTATCCAGAAAATCATAGTTGTTCTTAATGGCCTTTTTTTTCATAAAATATATGAGCTATCTTCTTTTTGTTTTTAAGTATAAAGATTCAAGTCTGTCGAGCATGCCTGTATATGAATATGACTTTAAAACCAGTTCCCTGCCTTTTACTGCAAGTTTATCTGCAAGGTTCCTGTTTTCAAGAAACTTGATGACGCAGGCAGCAATTGACGCAGGGTCTTTTATGCCTGAAAGCAGGCCTGTTTCATTGTTGGTTATTATCTCTTTAAGCGGTGTCAGGTCTGATGCTACAACAGGCTTTCGCATTGCTAAAGCCTGCAGGATCGTTTGCGGTACGCCTTCATTCGCATAAGAAGGGTGGACAAGGATGTCAAGTGAATGAAGTACATCCGCCACATCTTCTCTGTGACCTAATAAATACAACCTGCCTTTAACATTGGTATTGCTGATCGTTTTTTCCAGGACAGCTCTATACGGGCCTTCTCCAGCAATAATAAATCTGGCTTCCGGGAATTTCTCTAAAATGAGAGGAATTGATCTTACAAAATAATCAGAACCTTTCCAGCTTCTTAAGACTGACAATGTTCCAATAAGCGGTGTGTCAGGAGTAATGTTCAGTTCACTTCTAATGTCATTGTGCTTTTCCTCAGGATTAAATGCTGTTATGTCTGCCCCGGTTGGAATGGAGACTATCTTTTCAGGATCGAAACCGTTAATGTTGACCAGCTGGTCCCTGATAGCTGTCCCGGTGGTTATGAGCATGTGCGGCAGTACGTTGTACAGGAACCGTGACAATATATTTTTGCCCACAGGTGTTGAGAGGTGCCTTGTCCTTAAGGTAAGAGGCCGGTTTTTTGCCAGTCTTGCAGAAGGAAGCACCAGCCAGCTGTCTTTGGAGCTGTGAGTGTTTACAATATCAATATTATTTTCTTCTATAAGTTTCTTGAAAAAGAGAACAGCTCTTAAAAGGCCGCGTCTTTTAAACGCAAACGGGATTGTTTTGAAACCTTCTCCTGCAGAGTGTAACAGCAGTTGACTGTCAGGATGTGCCGCGATCATTACGGTATGCCCCCGTTCTCTCATGCCGATCGATTCACGGAGTGTTCTGATCTCCTGTCCGCCCCATCCCAAAGATGCTTCTGTATGAAGGATTTTCATTGCTGATTAATGTCTGCTTCCTGTCCTCTGAACTGCAGTTTATAAAGCTTCTGGTAGATGCCTTCTTTATCGAGAAGTTCATTGTGTGTGCCTGATTCAACTATTCTGCCTTTGTCCATTACAAGTATTCTGTCCGCCTGTCTGATAGTTGAAAGCCTGTGGGCTATTACTATGGTTGTTCTATTTTTCATCAGCTGTTCAAGCGCATTCTGGAGCATTACTTCTGCTGCAGTATCCAGTGAAGATGTTGCTTCGTCAAGAATAAGAACGGGTGGATTTTTTAGAACAGCCCTTGCTATGGAGATCCTCTGTCTTTGCCCTCCGGAAAGGCGGAGACCTTTTTCTCCTATAGCTGTATCATAGCCTTCCGGGAATTCGGATATGAAATCGTCTGCATATGCGGTCCTGGCAGCTTCAATGACTTCTTCCTTTGATGCGGATGCTTTTCCGTACCGGATATTTTCGAGTATTGTATCATTGAAAAGTATTACCTCCTGGCTTACTATGCCGAGCATTGCCCGTAAAGAAGAGAGTGTAAGAGTTGAGATGTCCGTACCGTCTATATAGATGTTCCCTGAATCAGGGATAAAGAATCTGGGCAGCATATTTACGAGTGTTGATTTCCCGCCTCCGCTTTTACCTACAACGGCCACAAGCTCCCCTTTTTTTATGATAATGCTTATGCTGTCAAGCGCCTTTCTGCTAGATGAGGGATATGCAAAGGAAATATTCCTGTACTCGAGCCGGTCACTGAACTTTTCTATGGTTCCTGTGCCTTCTGTTTCTGTATTTTCTGAAAGAACAGAGTATATCCTTTCAAGGGGCGCCCTTGCTTTTTGTATTGAAGTGCTTGCCTTTGCAAGCCTTTTGGCAGGTGTATATAATAGGAATATTGCGGTCAGGAAAGAGAAGAAATCACCTATTGTAATAATATTGTCAACTATAAGTTTGCTTCCGTACCATATTACAAATGCTATTCCTATTCCGGCAGCTGTTTCCATAATAAGAGACACGAACTCTGTGACCCGTACTGCTCTCATGTTCTCATGATAAAAGTCCTTATTATTCTTCATGAAGCGTTCCTGCTCTTTTGCTTCCATGTTAAAGGACTTCAGGATCTTTATGCCGGTAAAGCTTTCCTGAAGCAGTTCGGTTATCATTGAGATCTTCTTCTGTGTTCGTTTACTTATGCTTTTTAGCCGTTTTCCAAGCCTTCCTGCCCCGTAAAACGCAACAGGCAGAATGATTATGGCGATAAGTGTAAGGTCCCAGCTGCGCCATAATGCAACACATGTAAGTGCAATGATGGTAGCGGTTTCTATCAGAAGGTCTTTTAATGTCAGAGATACTATTGATTCAAGGGCTTTTACATCATTTATAACTTTGGAGAGCAGTGATCCGCTTGAATTTTTTCCAAAATAGTTTATAGGCATGTGGATTATGTGGTCATATAACCTGTTCCTTAAGCTCATTAGCATTTTCTGTGATGCTGAACGCATAAGGTATTCGTGGACAAAAGTGGCGGCGCCCCTGAATGTAAAAATAAGCATTACGCCGATAGGCAGAAGTATTATCATCCCGATATCTTTTTGTATCAGGACATTGTCAAGTGCAGGTTTAACAAGCCAGGCCAGTGATGCGTTTATAGCGGATATTATAATGCTTATTATGCCGGCAGCCGCTACTCTCTTCCAGTAAGGCTTTACTAACTGTAGTATTGTCTTAAAGTCTTCCAAACAGTTTTCCTTTTCTTTCAATTACCTTTATATATTTAAGAAAGGTATAGAAGCTGTAAAATACGGCAAGTATAAAGCCGTGTATCCCGTCACGAAAGCCCTGCCTTAAAAAGAACATTTTGAAAAAGACAAAAGGCGGGCTGAACATCATGGAAAAAAATATTGATGTCAGGTCTTTGTCTTTAAACTCTTTTGCTGAAAGGGATGAATAATTGTCCATTTTGCTGATATATGATGATATTGTCCTATAAGTATAATGTTCGAGCGGTGAGTCAAGATAGCGTAACGGTCCGTCAACGATCATCTTTTCGTGCACTTCCCGGCGCTGCATGTGTGATATGTCCTTTCTGAACAGACGCAGGACATGGTCAGGCCACCATCCGCCATGCCTTATCCATTTGCCGAGAAAAAAGTTTTTGCGCGGCATGTAATACCCTTCAGGCCGGCCGGCATTTATTTTCTCTGATATTTCCGCAAGCAGTCCGGGCGTTACTCTTTCATCTGCATCGAGTATCAGGACCCATTGATGTTTTGCATAGTCCACTGCAAGCTGTTTTTGTTCTGCAAAGCCTTTCCATTCATGCTGATAGACCCGTGTGGTGAATTTATTGCATATTTCTACGGTCCTGTCTATGCTGTATGCGTCTACAACAACGATATCGTCAAAGGCGCTTACGCTGATAAGGGCATCTTCAATATTTGCTTCTTCATTCTTTGTAATGATGGCAACGGAGGCCGGAATTTTTTCTGTCTGCATATAGTTTTAATGACCAGGTGTTAATTTTCAGGTATTATAACAAATATTGTTTATTTGACTATATTAAAGAAAAGAAATTATTATTGATATTGCTTGATGAAAAATATGGCTGAATAATTAGTTCTATCTGGAGGGAAAATTGAATAAAAATATCTCAAAACTATTTAAGGGGAAGACCATACTTGTTACCGGGGCTGCAGGTTTCATAGGCTGGAAGGTCTCTCAATTGCTTCTTGAAGCAGGTAAGAATGTTGTGGGCGTTGATAATATGAATGATTATTATGATCCTGCGCTTAAGAGATGGAGACTGAAATCACTTAAGGACTTTGCCAAATTTACTTTTTATAAAGCGGACATCGGGAATTATAAAAAACTGAAAAAAGCCTTTGAAGAAAACAAGGTCGATGCTGTTATAAACCTTGCGGCGCGTGCCGGTGTAAGGGCCTCTGTTGAAGATCCCTGGGTCTATCTCGATACTAATACAAAGGGGACATTGAACCTTCTTGAGTGCTGTAAAGTCCATAAGGTAAAGAAATTTGTCCTTGCATCCACCTCAAGCCTCTATGCGTCAATAGATATGCCTTTTGTGGAGACGGCAAAGACCGAGGCCCCGCTGGCGCCTTATTCGGCAACAAAGAAAGGCGCTGAGGCGATGTGTCATTCATATCATTATCTGCATGGCATAGATGTCAGCGTATTGAGATATTTTACTGTGTACGGACCAGCCGGAAGGCCGGACATGAGCATATTCAAGTTCCTGAAGAACATGGACGAGGGCAGGGCGATACCGCTTTTCGGAGACGGGACCCAGACCAGGGACTTTACCTATATCGATGATATTGCGGACGGTACAATAAGGGCGCTCAGGCCGACAGGCTATGAAGTGTTCAATCTGGGCAATGACCATCCGGTCAAGCTTAACTATGTGATAGGGCTTCTCGAAAAACATCTCGGCAAAAAGGCGAAGATAAAGAGACTCAAGCTCCATCCTGCTGATGTTACAGCAACCTGGGCCAATATAGACAAGGCAGGAAAAGAATTGGGCTGGAAGCCCAAGATAGCGGTTGAGGAAGGTATGGAAATGACCGTGAAATGGTTTATCGATAACAGAACGATGCTAAGAAAGCTCAAACCAGTAGAATAAAAAAAGCCCCCTTAACAAGGGGGCTTTTTAATATGTCCTATATGACTTATTAGTCCTATCTTCAAATTAGTCTCATCTTCAATTGATGTCGAGGACATCTCCTCAAAGATCTTATCTGATATAATAATCTGCAGACGGAGGGTGATATTGAAATATAATGAAACCACTGTATTCCGGGCCCGCGGGTTGACCAAGGTTTATGATATGGGCGAGGTGCAGGTCAATGCACTTCGCGGCGTGGATATTGAGCTCTATTCCGGTGAACTTGTGGTGCTGCTCGGTCCTTCAGGAAGCGGCAAGTCGACCCTTCTGAACATACTTGGAGGGCTTGATACAGCAACCGAAGGGAGTGTGGCCTATCGGGGTCAGGACCTGACAAAGGCAACTGACCAGGAACTAACAGATTACCGCAGATATAATGTAGGTTTTGTATTTCAGTTCTATAACCTTATCCCCAGCCTTACGGCACTCGAAAATGTGGCGGTGGTCACCGAGATAGCTAAAGATCCGATGAGACCTGAAGATGCCCTTGAACTTGTCGGGCTGGGAGAGCGCCTCAACCACTTCCCTGCCCAGCTTTCAGGCGGTGAACAGCAGCGTGTAGCGATTGCCCGTGCTGTTGCTAAAAACCCTGCTGTTCTTCTCTGTGATGAACCCACCGGGGCACTTGATTCAGCAACCGGTATTGTTGTGCTGGAGGTCCTTGAAAGGATCAACAGGGAAATGGGCACAGCAACCGCCCTTATTACCCATAATGTCGATATAGC